>JAPLHK010000072.1 GCA_026389715.1 Chloroflexota bacterium | reverse complement strand
TTCGCCATTTACGGCCCGCGGCAATGGGAGAGCATCGTAAGCGAGATACAGGTAAAGATAACCGACGCGCATCCGCTGAAGCGTTTTTTTTACAGGTTGCTCATCCCCATCGGTTACAAGATTGCCGAAATGAATTTTGCCGGCAAAAAGCCAAATCTTGCGTGGAAAACGCTGCTTTTTATAGCGCATTGGCTCTTATTGCGGCCCTTAAAAGACCGGCTCGGCCTGAGCAAGGTCAGGTTTGCTGTGACGGGAAGCTCTGTCCTGAGCCTTGACACCTTTAAACTGATCCATGCTATAGGGATTGAATTAAGGCAGACTTATGCTTCCACCGAGGCCGGTTTCATTTCGTCACACAGTAAAGGTGATATCGATTTTCAAAGCGTCGGGCGCCCGGCCGGCGGTGTTGAAGTTAGACTCACCCGGGATGGGGAATTATTAGTAAGAAGTGATTGCACCTTTAAGGAGTATTTAAACGAACCTGAAAAAACCGGTAAGACCAAGATCTCCGGGTGGTGCCATACCGGGGATGCGGTGAATATCAACGAAAAAGGGCACCTGATATTTCTTGACCGCCTGGAGCACATGGGTACACTGAATACCGGCGCCAAGTACGCACCCCAGTATATTGAGGGGCGCTTGCGTTTCAGCCCGTATATCAAGGATGCAATGGTCCTCGGTGGCAAGGACAAATCCTTCGTTGCAGCCATGATCAATATCGATTTCGCCATGGTCGGCAAGTGGGCTGAGCGCAATGGGATCACATATACTACTTTTGTCGATCTCTCACAGAAACAGGAGATCGCGGATTTGATACGCAACGATCTGGCCAGGGTCAACAGCTATTTACCCGCGCTGTCCAGGGTCAAAAGGTACATGCTGCTGCACAAAGAGTTTGATCCCGATGAAGCTGAGTTGACCAGGACGCGAAAATTGCGCCGTGAATTCATGGAGATGCGCTACAAGCCGGTTATCGATGCTATTTATACCGGGAAGGAAACTCTTACAGCCGATGCCTCGGTAACTTACCGGGACGGCAGGAAAGGGACCGTATCGACTATAATCAGGATATGGGATTTATAAGGTAAAGAGGCCATGGAACTGCTGATTCAAAATATTGTTACCGGCCTGACTACAGGCATGATTTACGCGCTGATTGCGCTGGGATTTGCGTTGATCTGGAAATCCAGTGGGGTCGCCAACCTGGCCCTGGGTCAATTGGTGCTTATATCGTCATGGTTCACTTATGGCATGCTCGTACAGCTTAAAATACCCTTTCTTATCGGCATGCTGCTGACGATTGTTTTTGCCATTCTTTTGGGCTGGCTGATTGAAAGGCTGGCCTTGAGGCCGCTTATCGGGCAGCCCATATTGTCTTTAATAGCAGTAACGCTGGGGCTTGCCTATTTTCTGGAAGGATTGACCGCCTTTATCTGGCCCCAGGGACAGGGTTATCTGCCCAAGGCCTTCCCCCAGGACCCGATTCAGATCGGCACGGCAACAGTACAGCAGGAATTGCTCTGGGGAGCCGTCATCTCATTGGTGCTTTTTATATTGCTTTCGCTATTTTTTAAATACCATAAAATGGGCATTGCCATGCGTGCAACTGCAGATGACCAGCTGGCCATACAGGCCTGCGCCGTACCGGTCAACCGGATTTTTTCCATGTCGTGGATTTTCGCCTGTATTGTGGCTGCAATAGGCGGAATTCTGATATCAAGTATAGCAGCCATTAACTACGGGCTTGTGGAAACAGGATTCAAATCGTTCTCAGTGGTAATCCTGGGAGGGATGGAATCATTTTTAGGTTGCATAATTGCAGGTCCCCTCATCGGGATTTGCGAAACATTTGGAGGCTCGCTCTTCGGGTCCAGTGTCAAGGAACTGATTCCTTTCCTGATAATTATAATTGTTATCATGTTCAAACCCTTTGGCCTCTTCGGCGAAGAGCGGATTGAGAGGATATAGGATATGAGCCTTCCCTGCGGTACGAGAAATTACTCCTATAATACGGATATGGCGATTATACGTACCAAAACCCAGTGGGTCATGTTTTCCCTGTTTTTACTGGCGCTGTTTACCCTGCCGTTCTATTTGCCGTCATCGTGGTTCGATATCGTAAATTCCATCGGCATTATAGTTATAGCTGTAGTTGGGCTCAATATACTGATGGGTTATTGCGGCCAATTGTCCCTGGGGCACGCCGGCTTCATGGCCGTCGGCGCTTTTACAACGGCTATACTTGCGCAAAGCCTGCAAATGCCATTCCTGGTATCCCTTATCTGCTCCGGGTTGTCAGCGGGGCTCATCGGTTTGATATTCGGTATACCTTCCTTACGGGTCAAAGGCTTTTATCTCGCCATCTCAACGATCGCAGCGCAATTTATTATCATCTGGGTGCTGAAAAATTGGACAGGTGTCACACATGGCGCAAACGGGCTGGATGTCATGCAGGCCTCCATCGGCGGCTTCATCTTTGATAGTGAGATAAAACAATTTTTCCTCATTTTTTCAGTTGCCGCTATCAGTGTCCTGTTCGCCACCAATCTGGCCAGGAGCCGTATCGGCCGTGCCTTTATCGCAGTCAGGGATAACGACCTTGCCGCTGCGGTCATGGGGATCAACATTTTCAATTACAAGCTGCTCGGTTTCTTCCTGGGTTGCTTTTTTGCCGGTATCGCAGGTTCCCTGTATGCACAGTACAAGGGACACATATCTTATGAAGATTTCACATTCCAGCAATCGATTTTATATATCGGGATGCTGATTATCGGAGGCCTCGGCAGTTCGATAGGGCCCATTTTCGGCACGGTAATCATCGAAACCCTGCAAAAATTGCTGACCAATTGGGTCGCACCCTGGCTCGAGCAGACGATCACTTTTCTGCCTACGGGGTTTTCCTCCGGCCTGAACCTGATGTTATTCGGGTTGGTATTTATCCTGATCCTGATATTTGAACCGAGAGGGATAGCGCGTCTGTGGTCGCTATTCAAAGGTTCCTACAGGCTCTGGCCATTTTCTTACTGAAGTTATTAACAGTGCAGTTAATTTGTTATAATGCTTACTCTTTCATTAAATAGTGAGGAGGCAAAATGAAGAAGTATCAATTGGCAATATGTATTTCGCTGTTTATGGTCTTGAGCCTGGTTATCTCAGGCTGCAACCCGGCTGCCCCAGTGGAGAAGAAAGCCATGAAGGTGGGTTTCAGCATACCGCTCACCGGGGCGGCGGCCGAAAAAGGAGCTCCTATCGGCCAGGGTCAGCTTGATGCCATGAAATACATCAATGACGAACTCGGCGGTGTGAACGGCAATAAGATCGATGTCGCCTGGTATGATACTAATTACGATTCTCAGAAGGCCACAGCCATCGCCAAGAAGCTCATGGAAGACGGGTGTATGTTTTTCACCGTAGTGGCTTCCAAGGACGCGAGCGCCTCAAAGGAAATCGCTAACCGGGCGGGATTCCCGGGCCTGGTCTGTTTCAGTTCCCCGTCCCTGACCCACCCCCCAAAGCACATCTACGCGCAATTGCCAGACTACGGCGATGATTGGGCGGCATTTTCACGTTACTATCTCAAGAATATCTGGAAGGGCGAGGGCAAACCCAAAATGGCCCTGGAGCTCTTGAATAATTCAACCGGCTACGGGGTGAGAGATGCTGCCCGGGCCGCAGCCGATCAACTGGGTATTGAGATTGTTGCTACTGAAGAGCATTCTGCTACTACCATCTCAGAAACTGACGCATTAAACAGGATTAAGTCAAAGAACCCGGATGTATTGTTTATCTCGAGTACGCCTGCCCCAACTGCGATAATATTGAAAAATGCCAGTGACCTGAAGATGTTATCTACCATGACAGTTGGTTGCGCCCACGCAAGTTTTACCAAGGCACTCATAGATGCCGCGGGGAAGGATGTCTGCCAGGGGGTCTACGGAGTGTATCCAACGGTAAACTGGGGTGATGACGTGCCCGGGATGGCAAAAAGGATCGAATACTGCACCAAGCGGCATCCTGAATACGTCGGCAACAATGATTACCTGGTCGGCTGGGCCTCAAGCCTGATCAATGCTGAGATAATCAAACAGGCTCTGAAGACTACCAGCGTTGATGTTCTGGCCAAAGGTGATGCAGCGGCATGGCAGCTTGCCGAAAATACCGGCTTGCTGAATGTAAAAGGCTATGACGTCGCAGGATTGCATGGTCCGGTGGATTTCTCAAACCCACTGGACAAGCGCGGTTCTAAATCGGTCAAGATTTTCCAGATCAATAATGGCGGGATGGTTTCCCTGACAGGCTGGGTTGATTCACCCAATATTCAATATGAAAACCTGGACTGGTTCGGCAAGTAATGCGTTAAGCAATCGCTGACATGTTGAACATAAAAAACATCGAGGTTTCTTACCTCAATGTTGTCAAGGTGCTGCACGGAATCTCGATCTCGGTTGATGACGGCTCAGTTGTCGCGCTGCTCGGGGCTAACGGGGCCGGAAAGACAACGGTATTGAAAGCCATTTCCGGCCTCCTCAGGATTGAAGAAGGCGAGATAAATGATGGCACGATAGAGTGGAATGGGGAGAGGATCGATAAAAAGAGCGCTGTAGAAATCGGTAAACTCGGCCTTGTCCAGGCTTTGGAAGGCAGGAGGGTTTTTGGACATCTGAGCGCCGAGGAAAACCTGAGGGTAGGAGCATTCAGCCGGGCCAATAACAAGGAAGTTAAAGCCGAATTGAGCATGGTCTATAACTATTTCCCCAGGCTTGAAAAGCTTAAAAATAATATCGCCGGATACCTGTCGGGCGGCGAACAGCAAATGCTCGTTATAGGCAGAGCGATGATGGCTTCGCCGAAGTTGATGATGCTGGATGAACCGTCCCTTGGTTTGGCGCCCATGGTAGTACAACAAATATATGAGATCATCCGCAGGTTTAATATGGACCGCAGGACGTCCATACTGCTGGTGGAACAAAATGTCAGGGTGGCTCTCGACACGGCGCACTACGGGTATGTTATGGAAAATGGCCGCGTTGTCCTCGATGGCTCGGCCGACTATTTGAAGGGGCGGGAAGACGTCAAAGAATTCTATATGGGCATATCTGCGTCAGGCGCCAAGAAAAGCTATAAAGATATCAAACACTATAAACGCCGCAAAAGGTGGTTATGATTTGCTGATATTCCCGGACACTGCGCCTATCCCTCACCGAGATAAGCGGCAATAACGCTTTTATCAGAAGCTATATCAGCGGGTGTTCCCTCGGCGATTTTTCGCCCGAAATCCAAAACAATAATCCTGTCGGCCAGGTCCATCACAACGCCCATGTCATGTTCGATCATTACGATTGAGTCAACGCCATCCGTCAGCACCGGAGTATCCGGATAGGATTCGCCCTGGCCCTCAAAAATATCATAAATGAAACGGGCGATATCCTCTTTTTCTTCAACGTTCATCCCGGCCATCGGTTCATCGAGCAATAACATTTTGGGTTCCAGTGCCAGAGCCCTTCCAAGTTCAACTCTTTTGCGCAGCCCATATGGCAAAGAGCCTACGATGCTTTTCCTGATATGCTCAATTTCCAGGAAATCAATGATATCCTCCACCGTTTTCCTGTGCTCAATTTCCTCCTTGTGAGCCGGTCCAAAATACAGGAAGGTACTGAGTATATTTTGTTTCATAAGGATATGGCGCGCAGCCATGATATTATCAAGCGAGGATAGACCGGAATAAAGTTCGATATTTTGAAATGTTCGCGCAATGCCTAACCGTGCGATCTTATCGGAACGAATCCCGTTGATTTTTTTACCTTTGAATCTGATTTCACCTTTCTGCGGCTTATAGAAACCATTGATGCAGTTCAGAAGGCATGTTTTTCCCGCCCCGTTGGGACCGATAATAGCCAGTATTTCGTTTCTGTATATGTCCAGATTGATGTCGGTCAGCGCCCTGACACCACCAAACCAGAGTGAAAGATCCCTTATACTTAAAATGGTTTCTTTGTCAGTCATAATCTAGCAGGCCTGCGCCAATCATCAATGTAACGGAGTGTCATGTTAACACTAATGTGGCTTCTTTAACAGTCAGTAAATTCCTTCCCTCTCTTGATCTCTACACTTCGTATTTTCTGTTCGATACGCTTATCTTCATGAGTAGTCTGATAATTGGATAAAAATTCCGTTTTCTTCTCTTTAAACCTGTTCTCGCTGATAGACCGGCGTATTTCATCCAATAAATTATTCATAAAAAACAGGTTGTGTATGGTGGCCAACCTGTAGGCTAACAGTTCTTCACATTTAAAAAGATGGTGCAAATAGGCAGCCGTAAAATTGCAGCAGGTAAAACATTTACAGGATGCTTCAACAGGTTCCAGCTTATCCCGGTAAATAAAGCGCCTTATGTTGACCCGTCCCTTGCGTGTATACAGTGCACCGTTCCTGGCTACCCGTGTCGGCAAAGCACTGTCAAAAATGTCGATACCCCGTGTTATGCCTTCGAATATATCCTCCGGCGACCCTACGCCCATTAGATACCTGGGTTTATCCAGCGGCATCAGCTTAACCGTGTAATCGACTGTATCCCACATGTCGGACTTTGACTCACCAAGGCTGAGACCGCCTATGGCATACCCCGGGAAATCCAGAGCGGTGATCTGCTCTGCCGAGGTTTCCCGTAATTGACGGTAAATGCCACCCTGTATTATGCCGAAGAGAAGTTGTCCATTGTTGCGGTAGGCCCGCTGGCAACGTTCGGCCCATCTTGTAGTAATAGGGATTGTCCCCGCCAGGTCTTCCTGCTTTGACCCGCTGTCAGGGCAAACATCCAAAACCATGATTATATCCGCGCCCAGGTCCTGCTGCATACTGATGGCCTTTTCCGGTGTAATGCGGTGTTCACTGCCGTCAACGTGGGAACGGAACAACACACCGTCCTCAGATATTTTTCGCAGTGAGGAAAGGCTGAATATCTGGTAGCCACCGCTATCGGTCAAAATCGGTTTCGCCCATCCCATAAATTTGTGCAGGCCGCCAGCTTTCACGATCAAATCTACACCGGGTCTGAGGTACAGGTGGTAGGCATTACACAGAATCATCTTGATGCCGATCTCTTCCAGGTCGCCGGGTGTCAGGGTTCGCACGGTTGCCTGACTGCCCACGGGTAAGAAAACCGGTGTTTGCACCGTACCGTGCAATAATGCTAATTCAGCAAGTCTTGCACCGGTGCTTTTAGATACGGCACTGATCTTGAAAAGATTATCTGGCATCGGTACTATGGATTATACCGCTTCCTCTCCCAGTACTTCACATATTTGGCCAGCGCGCGTACTGCATCTGCCATAGTATCGAAGGTTGGAACTTTCTCAGCCACCAGCCTAGACCTCTGCTCTGATATGGTCCTCCACCGCACATTCACCAGGTCGGCGTATCCGGGCCGGGCGCTGCTGAGCACGGCGATAACAGGCTTTGTTTTACCCTTATGGACGCTGATTATGTCGTCCACCGCCATCCTGATTATCGCCGTCCACCACTCGATACCCAACGGGTTGTCGTCCGATATCTGGGTAATCAGGAAATCGAAATCCGGGCTGTCGGATATCAACTGGCGGACCTGCATGGCTTTATCGGCGTCATCGCCCCAGATGGAGAAATCGACGGGGTTGCCCAGCCAGTCCCACAATGCCGGCACGATGCCCTTCAGCTTCTCCCTCACCTGGCTGGAAAGCGGCGGAACGGATAGCCCCGCCTCTTCGGCGAGGTCTGCCGCAATGATGCATTTGCCACCCCCGCCGCCGATGATGCCCACCCTGTTGCCCTCGATCGGAGGCAAGGCGTTAAACAGGCACAGCAGATCCATCATCTCGTCGATATCCCTGGCCTGCATGACGCCCGCCTGTTCGAACGCCGTATCCCAGATATCGGTGGCGCCGGCAATGGCAGCGGTATGTGAGGCAACGGCCCTTACACCCGATTTGCCCCTGCCGCCCTTGATAGCGATGACGGGCTTACTCTGCGCCGCCCGTTTCAAAGACCGCATGAATTTTTTACCGTCCCTGACGCCTTCAAAATAAGCGGCGATAATCCCGGTCTTGGGGTCGTTTGCCAGGTAGTCGAGAATGTCGCTCTCATCGATCTGCAGCGCGTTGCCGTAGCTCAGCACCTTGCTGAACCTCAAACCCAGCAGCGCGCCATCCTGCACCAGCAGGCCGGCAGCGCCACCACTCTGGAAAACCACACCGATGTTGCCCGGTTCCGCGGGCATATCGTAGCCAAAGGTGATTTTCGATTCAGGGCAATAGATGCCCATGCAGTTGGGGCCGATCAAATTTATGCCGAGTCGATCGGCAGAGTCCTTTATTTGTCTTTCGAGTTCCACGGCCTGGGGCCGCCCGGTCTCACCAAGGCGCGCCGTAAACAGGTGCACCACCTTCACATTCTTTAATTTACACTCGTCCAGCAAGGGCAGCACCCTGTCAGTTGAGACGCAGCAGATGACTAAATCAACTTCAGCGGGGACGTTTTTAAGGCCAGGATATGCTTTTACGCCTAATATAGAGTCCTTCTTCGGGTTAACCGCGTATATGTCGCCTGCGAAACCCAGGTCGAGCAGGTGTTTGAGAAAATGGTACCCGGCCGAAAGGGGTTGATCTGATGCTCCCACCACAGCTACACTTCGCGGGTAGAATGCGTAATCCAGGATAGATTTGTGGGTTGGAATTAAAGCAGCCATATATCAATCACCATAGCAGTGAAAATGATGCCCAGGTACGGGAAAGCAGTATATTTATAAACCGACCAGGCATTTTTTGATGTCGGCGATAACAGTAAGCGGATGCTGGCCAGGATCATAATCAGGCTGAGTATGCTGCTCACCGCCAGGTAAATCCAGTGAAACTTACCCGGTAAAAGGTAAATAAGTATGGATACAAAGGATAGGAGAACCGACAGGACGGCTAATACCTTGATGACATTGCTGTCTTTCCAGCTTAGAGGAAAATAATGCAGCCCTGCCTCCTCATAATCTTTACGGTTTGCCAGCATCAATGTCCAGACATGCAGTGGTGTCCACGCCGCTATCAAACAGAAAAACATTACTGGTAATAGATCAATTGTGGTGTGACCGGAAACCGCATACCAGCCGATGAGAACGGGAGCACTACCGGCGATAATCCCAAAATATGTGCAGGTCACCGACTTGCGCCATATCCCTGATGCCAGGAAGCCAACCAGGCCGATTAAAAAGCAGACGGGCGACAAAATCCAGGATAAGATAAGGGCTCCCAGCATGCAACCGACGATTAAAGGAAGCGCCTTTTCGGGGGGATGTATTCTCCCTGACGGCAATGCCCTTGCACAAGTACGTTTCATACGGGCATCAACATCTCGGTCAAGATAGTTGGTGAGCCCGTTGGCGCCCGCGCTTCCCAGCGCTATGGCAATTACCGTCAATATAAAAACGGGAGTGGGAAAACTAATTTGAGTGACCGCCGCCGCAACCACTGCAGTACAGGCGCCAATATACACCAGGAGGCTGGTTTCCTTTGGCTTGAGTACATTGATATAGTCAGCAAGGCTTGAACGTGATCGTATTATACTGCTCAATCTGAATTAACCTTATGTAATGCACGGAACCGGTGGCGCAACCTTAATATCTTATAATGTTTTTTCTTTTGTATCAAAATTGCGCAGGATAATCGGGGTTGCCTTCCTCATTTTTCAGTTTGGATTCATCCAGGTATGACTGCAATATCACCGCGGCTGCAGCGGCATCGATTTTCTCCTTTAGCCGTGCGGCCTTCCTGCCGGTTTCCTTCAATTTTTGATCCGCTGTCACTGAAGAT
>JAPLHK010000002.1 GCA_026389715.1 Chloroflexota bacterium | reverse complement strand
GATATACGAAAATGTCAAAATGACCTTCCCTGAGGCTCAAGCGTATAGGGTAGTCATCCTGTTACTCGTTAATGTACAGGCTTAAGTTGCAGGCTTGTTGCAGTGTGTTTTAGAGGGTATGCTATAATTTAAGTTGAAGAAAGCTGGAAATAGCCATAGAGAAGGAATAAATACGAGGAGCATGAACTGGAGCCGTTAACGTTGGCCCGCCGGGCTGTTGAACTGGCCTCTGATAAACAGGCCGACGAAGTGGTGTTGCTTGATGCACGGCAGGCATGTTCCTTTACCGATTACATAGTTATCTGCAGCGGAGATAGCGACCGGCAGGTGGACGCCATCCACCGCGAGATATTAAATTCCCTTAAGAAAGAGTCGGCTACACCTTTTCACAGCGAGGGCGATGCGGATTCAGGCTGGATATTGCTGGATTACGCGGGCGTGGTCGTGCACATCTTTTCCAAGGAGCTGAGGGGCTTCTACAGCCTGGAAAACGTGTACGAGAAGGCTCTCAGATTGCTTACGATCCAGTAAGCCACCTGTCGATATCCCTGCTGTAGGTCAGCACTTCCCCTGGTTTGAAAAAAATGCCGATCTCCTTTTCAGCATTCTCAGGTGAGTCCGACCCGTGTATCAGGTTGTGTTCCATGTTGATGCCGAGGTCAGCCCTGATGGTGCCCGGGGCAGCTTTCTTGGGATCGGTGGCTCCCATGGTCTGCCTGGTCGATTCGATGGCATTCTCCCCCTCCAATACGGCGGCGATGATGGGCCCGGAGGTGATGAATTTGACCAGATCGTTAAAGAAGGGCTTTTCCTTGTGCACGGCATAGTGCTTTTCTGCCAGCGCCCTGTCCATCTGCAGCATTTTAAGCCCGGCAATTTTGAGGCCGCGCCTTTCCAGACGGGAGAGTATTTCCCCTGCTATGCATCTCTGTACGCCGTCGGGTTTAACTAATATAAGGGTCCTTTCCATTACAACTCCATTTTTTTAATAGTCTACGGGTACTAATTTTAACGGTAAACCGGGCAATTTGCCATTTTCAGGTGTTCCGGCACAGGCGGGGCCGCCGCCGCCGGTTCTTGATCAGTAAACGGCGGGATATTGAATATAGGGGAATTGTCCTTGCCCGTTCAATCCTATAAAATAGGCTTTGATTTAGCAGGGGGATTTAGCATATGGCAGTCCCGACTTACGCCGGCATCATCATCGACCTCATAGTTGCCTTGATCCTGGTTTTCAGCTTGATTGGCGGCTTGAAAAGGGGCGCCGTCAAGGAATTCTTCGGGTTGCTGGCCTTTATCGTTGCACTGTCTCTTACCGGGGCCTTTACGGCTTATGTTTGGGCATGGATGAGTTTTGCCACGGACCATTTATGGCGTGCCTTTTTCACTTTCCTGGTGACCCTAGGCATAATACTGATAATACTCCATCTGGTTTTTTTATTGCCGCGCAACCTGCTGGACAGGGTCTGGAATGGCGGGTTTATGTGGAATGTGCTGGGTGGTATTTTCGGCCTGCTGAACACGGCGCTGGGACTGGTGCTGATGGTGACACTCTTTGACATTTACCCGGTGCTGAACTGGCTGAGTGATTTGCTGGCGGCCTCCAACGCATTGAACTGGCTTATGGCTACTTTTGGTTCGATTATATTTTCATTGTTACATATGACCGGGGCAAATTTACAGGCAATGAATATCAGTATTTCTTTTTACGCTGTGTTATAGGAGCCTGTCTCAGGTAAATGGGCTGCAGCGTGGCCATGCTGTCTGCCTCACCGGATTTCAGCCGTTGCCAGCCAAGATAGGCGATATACCCGGGCCTCCTGAGGCGCTGCTCCCACCCGGGAATCACAGCATTTTCCCCCAAGGAATTGAGGATCTGCTCAACTGCTGCCGGCGGTATCTCGCCGCAAAATAGGGTCTTTGTGCTGATCTCTGCGCATAATGATTCAACGGTAGTGAGATATTCCTCCTTCAGCCGTTGCCATCTGCCGGTATGGCGATAAAGTGCGGCGGCTATTTCACCCCTGCCGGCGTCGTGGATGGGGCAAAGCGGCAGCCCGCTAAAGGCGAAAGGCAATGCTTCCGCCTCGAGTGTGCTTATGCCCACCAGCGGTATTTTGAGTGAGAAGGCCAGGCCTTTGGCTGCGCTGATGCCTGCGCGCAGTCCGTTAAAGCTGCCCGGGCCGATGGCGACGAACACGGCAGATAGAGATTTGATATCCGATTTTGCCGTCAGCAGAAGGCGCTCGATATTCGGGAAGAGCTCCGAGGTATGGTTCTGCCCGGGCCGCCAGGTAAGCTCCGCCAGCAGCTTCCCGTCCTGTGACAGGGCGGTCCCACCCCAGGCTGTAGAAGTATCTATGCTAATTTCCATGTCATCTCTCTATCCTGTGCCAATGCATTCAAAATTGCCTTGGCCAGGTTATCATAGCGAATTCCATGCGGCAGGAAGGTGATTTCCCGGACATCGCCGGGCAGGTGCTCAAGTTCGATAGTCAGGTTATCCTGCGGCAACACTCCGCTGCCCTTCTCAGCCCATTCGATGGCGCAGACCGCGTCAGCGCGGAAATATTCGTCCAGGCCGAGGTCGGTTATCTCCTCGATATGGTCGAGCCGGTATAAGTCGAGGTGATAAAGCGCCAGGCGGCCACGGTATTCACGCGCTATCATGAATGAAGGGCTGCAGGCGTATTCCCGGATGCCCAACCCGAAGGCAATGCCCTGCACCAGGTGGGTCTTGCCCGTCCCGAGGTTTCCTTTCAGCAGGTAAAGGTCGTTGCCCTGCGCCAGTCCGCCTATGAAGCGGCCAAGCCTGCGGGTTTGTTCCGGGCTGTGTGTGGTGACCGTCGAATGAGCCATGTCTTTAGTTAATCTGGATGCTTGTAATGGTCCCAGCCGCCGAAATCGATGTGGACAGGGTTTCCCCCCTCGTCAAGCAATGATACCGCGTGCGGTTTACCTGCTGTTATCTCTCCGATAATAACGGGAGGCGGGTCGAATGCGGCGTTGACCTTTTTCATCACTTCCGGTGTGGCTGTGAAGAGCAGTTCGTAATCTTCGCCGCCGGCCAGTGATATCCTGAGGCTGTCGCGTCCAAAATATTTTGTCAGCAGAGGATGGACGGGCAATTTACCCGTGTGCAGTGTGGCCGCTACTCCGCTGGCCACGCAGATATGGGCCAGGTCGGCCGCCAGCCCGTCGCTGATATCGATGGCTGTTCTGACACCAAGGTCTGCCAGCAGCGGGCCGCTGTTAAAATCCGGCGCCGGCCGCAGGTGGGCGTTTTTAAACAGTTGCAGCGCCTCGGCATCCAGGTTGATAAACTGCGAGAGTGCCTTATGGCCGGCTGCCGACAGGCCGGGGAAACCGAATACTGCTACCAGGTCGCCGGGTTGGGCCGAGGTGCGGGTCAGCATGTCCCCTCCGGCTATCCCTGTTAAGGTGATGTTGATGACAACCTTGTCCGAGGCAGAGATATTGCCTCCAGCCACGGCTACGCCGTATTTGTTGGATATCTCAAGTATCCCCCGGTACAGGTCCAGCACGTCTTCAGCTTCGCGGCGGCCGGGCAGCGCCAGTGAAGCCAGGGCATAGCGCGGCCTGCCGCCCATGGAGTTTATATCGCTGATATTGATGGCCATGGATTTCCAGCCCAAATCTTTCCAGCCGGTATAAGAGAAATCGAAATGCACGTTTTCCACCAGTATATCGGTAGTGATAAGCTCGATTCCCCCGGGGCTCTTCCAGGCAGCCGCATCATCACCGATGCCCAGCAACAAATCCCTGCGGGCGGGTGACTGCCTGTCGCCCTCAGCATCGATAAGTGAGGCTATCTTCGAGATGAGTCCGAACTCGCCTATTTCCGCTATGCGCATGACGTGATTATAACACAGGGAGACGAGCGGGCAGGAAGAAAAAGCCGGGAAACCTTGATATACTGCAAAACCCTGTATATAATGCAGTTAAAAGCTCAGGCGGTGAAATATGCAGCAAATGGTTACTTGCCAGAATTGCGGCTCGCAGAACGCCGCTAATCAGCAATTCTGTGTGTCCTGCGGGGCCCACCTGGGAGCAGTCCAGCGTCCCATGCCACATGTGCCGATTGTAACCGGTATAGCCGGGCCCGCGCCGATGATGACCGGTATGGCGATGCCGCAACAGGTAGTTACCCCTGTTGTCGCCCCCGACCCGGTGCATCACAGGCAGGTGGATGTTAAACCTACCTGGGGCCTGGCCTGGGGTCTGTTCTGGCGCATGTTGTGCCTGTGGATATTCATATCAGGCATCATATTCCTGGGGTATATGCTGCTCAGGCTGGCACTTGGCTATACTTCCGTCTTCGGCGGTTGGTAAGCTCAGGGATTTGGTAAAATAATCCTGCGAGGTGCCGCCTTTGCGACACTCTATTTTTGAAAATAAAAGATCTTAAGGACGACGTAAGCTACATGTCGAAAAAAAAGGCCAGGAAAAATAAGGTCCAGAAGAAAGTTTGGTATCAGAATATGAAGATTGTAATACCCGTAGCAGCAGCCGTCCTGGTTGCAGGATTGTTAATAACATTGTTTCTGACAGGAGTAATTAAAATGCCCTCACAACCAGCCAAAAGCTATAACTCGCCGATTCCCATGGTTGTCGATGTAAACAAAAAATATACCGCCGTTATCAAGACGGCCAAGGGCGACCTGATGCTGGAGCTATATCCGCAGGATGCCCCCGTCACCGTAAATAGCTTCGTTACTCTGGCGCGCAAGGGATTTTACAACGGGCTGACATTCCATCGCGTAATCCCCGGCTTCATGGCCCAGGGGGGCGATCCTACCGGCACGGGTTCAGGCGGGCCGGGATACAAATTCCAGGATGAGTTCAGTTCACGCACACACCAGGAGGG
>JAPLHK010000080.1 GCA_026389715.1 Chloroflexota bacterium | reverse complement strand
TTGGTGCCCGGCTTGATGCCGCCGTCGGGGTCGCCTTTCTCGGGATCATAGATGTAACCGCATACGCTGCACTGGTATTTATCCATTTTAACCTTCTCCTCCTTTTTATCGCTTATGTAGCTTGGCGCTGATTTGGGCGTGGTGCCTCTTTTAACCTGCTGATAATAGGCGTAGGTTATCGGTTCGCCTTCCTTAATAACGTCGGCGTCAACCAACTGGCCTATGAAAATAGTATGGGTATATACGTCTTTCTGATCTATAACCCTGGCTTCAAGATAAGCCAGCGTATTATCGAGGACGATCGGGGCGCCGGTTTGGCCGGACCTGTACTTAACGCCGGCGAACTTATCGGTATCACGGCCGCTTTTAAATCCGAAGCCGCCTATGAAACTGAGCGGCGTCTCCTGGGACAGTATGGAAGCTGAAAAAGTCTTGCTGGCGGAGATATATTCATGTGTTAGGTTATTGCGGTTGATAACGGCCTGGATAATCTGTGGCTCCGAACATATCTGGATGACCGTGTTGGCAACCTGGCCGTTGATTTTGCCGTTATTGCCCGATGATACGATGAATAAACCATAGGTAAGCGAATACAGTGCCTTAGCGTTCATAACCGTCGACTCTCCTCGATATCATTATTCTGCATAACCTGTCTCCCGCATGACCGGTTTCAATATGCATATACATCAAGCTCCGTCAAGGAGGTGATGTTCAGTGCGTGTAAACCAGTCAACCGGGTCCAACATATATTCCTTGTAATCTATTAAGGCCAGGTAATGCCCCTGTTCCTCGGCTGAAACGGCCAACAGGAATTGCCGCACAATATCGGATCCGGATCCGCCGGCCTGCTTTTTGTAATAATCGCGGGATTTTATCTCCATCTCAATAGCCTTTTCCACTCCGGCCAGTTCGCCTTTCTGTGTCTTTAACGTTTGTCCGGTGGTTTTTATCGCCTCTCTGAATATCGTGCCGATCCCGGAAGTTTTATTCAGCGTGATGTGTTCCAGGGGCAGGCCCTTCTTTTCAGTGATGGACTTGTAGATGGCTTCGAACCTGAAGCGGTGGTGATCTTCCTGGGTGGCCAGCCAGGCAAACAACTCTTTGCCCAACCTGTTTTCACTTTGTTTGCCTGCAGCTAAGTAGAAATTTTTACCGTCCAGTTCCATCTGTATGGAAAATTTGACGGTTTCAATCAAGCTGGCGAATTCGTCTTTCATACCACTATCCTTTCAACAAGTATTTTGCCCCGATACCTCATCAAGCGTCAAAATACATTATATATCAATTTGTGCACACAATTATATCAACTATTTATATTTATCAAGTAATGAAAGTCACATTTTAGTAAAGGACTCTGCGTTGCGTTTAATTATTTGGCGACTTTTCCCAGCGTTGCGAGCTCTGTATCCATGCCCTTGCCGAAGAGCTTCAACCTGATCGGTTCGTTGTTGCCGAACTTTTTATAAACCCGGCAAACTTCGCAGATGCTCGTATCTTTGCCGGTGGCGCCGTGATCATCAAGCTTGCAGTAGGTGCCTTCGATCTCCCAGCATGCCAGGAACTGATATCTGGTCGCAGGGCACTCCGCTTTGATCAGCTCGGGACAATGGCATTTCTCCCAGCAGGGCTGTTTATCTGCCCAGAAGTTGAACTTGGAAGCATCCTGTTCCGCCTCGGTCTTTCGGGTTTTCTCAATTATTTCGGCCATTGTCATGACCTCCTTTTTTATTTGGGCTAAGTTTTCTTTACAGGTAAAATTTAACATGCGTGCGGTCACCGGCCATCCGCCCTTAAGCCTAATCTGCATTTGCGCAAAAGCGCATAAATGGCCAATAAGGTATTAAGCCGAAATGCTTAATACGAGTTAAGGGATTTGGAATGCCCTGTCATTTGCTGCAAAATTAACCATGATGCCCGGGTATCCGGATATATGGAGTGGCGAAAAAAGGAGTTTTTATTAACAGCCGGAGTGCCGCTGCAACAGGTTTTATGAAGAGTGAATATTTTCTTTGCATGTTCGCTGCCATGCTATCGGTGTGTATGGGTTGCCGGCCGGTGGAAACCGCTCAACCGGGAAGTCAGAGCAATGAACAGGAACTTCCCCTGCGTATCCGGAACGCAGTAGGGCCGGACGCATTGAAATTAGCCGGGTGGGAGATAAATAATCTGGTCTCTGCCGGCGGCAAGCAGGCAACAACAGATCCGGGGATTACCCGTTTTTCCGATTTGCCGGGTAACATCTCGGAAGTGTTAAGTGAGGAAAAGATTGCGGTCTTCCCGCAGGTGCGGGTAAAGCTGGAGGCGCCGCCGCCATTGCTTGTCATATCGCGGCGGGAGCGTATTGTTTACTACGACCGCATATTGCTGAGGCCGGGCTTACCGGACCAAGCCATGGCTGAAATTGAAGATAAAGTTGATGCGCTGGACTTATCGTCACTGGTGATTCAGCTCGGAGGTTTCGGCGCTGCATATCCCGCTATCGTTTCGCCGGATATGCCGGCAGAACATATCGTGAACGCCGCGGTGGAGGAATGGGCCCATCAATACCTGGCCTTTAAACCGCTCGGCTCATTATACCTGCTTGACTCCCTGGGGCTGCGCCAGGATCCCGCCGTTATCGCGATGAATGAAACCCTGGCGGGTATGATCGCGCGGGAGATTGGGGACAAGGTATATGAGCGCTATTATTCAAATGCAGGCGGCAGGGTGAATAGCGCCGGCCAGGCGGTATTCGACTTTAATAAGGAAATGAGGGAAACCAGGCTGAGTGCCGACGGGTTGCTGGCCGCGGGCAAGATCGGGGAAGCTGAACAGTACATGAAGGACAGGCGGCTGTATTTCAACCAGCACGGCTACGCGATCAGGAAGTTGAACCAGGCTTATTTCGCCTTTCATGGAATCTATGGACAGGATCCCGGCGCGGTCAGCCCGGTTTACCAGGACATGCTTAAATTACGCAAGAACTGTGTGAACTTATCGGGATTTGTCGATAAAATATCGGGTATGGCCAGCTATGCAGATCTGGAAAAGGCGGCCGGCAGCCCGGCCGGTCAGTAAAGGTTTACATAATAATAATTGTGCCAACCGCTATGCTGTCTATCTCATTTTGATATACTTTACCGGTTATGAATTTTACTGACCTTCTCTCTGTGGTCGTGATTGCCCTCGGGCTTTCCGCTGATTGCTTTGCTGTATCTTTGGGCGTGGGCGCATCAGGCAAAGAATTCTCCTGGAGGTCCATGTTACGGGTAGCGCTGGCCTTTGGGCTTTTCCAGATGGGGATGCCGCTTTTGGGGTGGCTGATAGGCCAGACGGTAGTGCAGTATATTTCCAATTACGACCATTGGATCGCGTTTGCGCTGCTGGCATTTATCGGTGTGAGGATGGCCTGGGAGTTTATCAGGGGTGAATCTGAATCTGAAAGCGTGGATATCAGCAGGTGGCCGAACCTGCTTACCCTGGCCGTTGCAACCAGTATCGATGCCCTGGCCGTAGGGCTGTCCTTTGCATTTCTGCATATCAATATCTGGATTGCCGCGGCTATAATCGGCGCCGTGGCTTTCTCGATTACCTCTTTCAGTTACTGGTTGGGGCGTAAGGTAAATGCCTGGATCGGCAGGTGGGCTTTGCTGCTGGGCGCGGTTGTCTTAATAGGCATCGGGGTACGTATTTTGGTCACCCATTGGACAGCATAAATGAACAGGATCGATTTAAATTGGGATGACAATGAGGTATTGCCTGACAGGATCAGGCCGGATGTCGAATTTCTCTTTTATCGCATGAGCCGGGCGACCATAGACATGGTTGACCCCAAGCCGGGTGAACGCATCTTGGATGTCGGGTGCGGCCGTGCCATTGATATCGTCAATATGTCTGAATCGGGGGCAATGTTGATCGGTCTCGAGCCCTCATTTGTAATGATTTCGCATGCGCGTGAAACGCTGAAGTTGAACGGGCAAAATACTTTCGTGCTGCAGGCCATCGGTGAGAGTATCCCTGTTGCTGCCGGATCCGTGGACAAGGTTGTCTGTAAAGGGGCCCTGGACCACTTCGCCGATCCGGGCAAAGCTCTGCAGCAGATGGCGCTGGTTATCAAACCAGGGGGCTATGCTGTAATCGCCATCGCTAATTTTGAAAGCCTGGGTTTTAAGCTCGGCAAATTTATTTTTTGGGTGCGGCGGATACTCAATATCAGGAACCCCTACAAGCGCCTGCCCTGGGAACCGCCGCCGGACCATACCATTAAATTCAATTACAGTATGCTTCTCAAGCTGGCGGGTCGGCATCTGAAAGTGGATAAGGTCATCGGTGTGTCGATGCTTTCCTGCATGCCCGGCTGGGGGGATTTACTGGCCGGGCTACCCAAAAACATCACCTCTTTTCTGTTAAAAGGTTTGGACCGGGCAGCCCGCCTTTTGCCCGGGTTAAGCGATGTAATCGTTTTGAGGTGTGTACCCGCTCTCCACACTACGATTAACGAGCCCTCTTAATACCCATAATTGCGAAGTTGCGGAGAACAACGTAGGGGCGGGTTTTCAAACCCGCCCGCTTTATCGGGCGGACATGAATGTCCGCTCCTACAACGAATCTGTTATTGCGAGCCCGAAGGGCGTGGCAATCTGACCATTGCGCCGGATCACTTCTCGAACGATTTCCTGCTGGCCTGGATGATTTCCTGGTACCTGTGGCTGCCTTCATACAGGGTGCGCTTCTGGGTGGCAAAGTCAACTTTATACAGGCCGAATTTCATATCGAATCCCTTGGCCCATTCGAAGTTGTCCAGCAGCGACCAGTACTGGTATCCCCGTATATCAATTCCATCGGCTATGGCCTTGTTCAGCACCAGCAGGTGCTGCTCAATATAGCTGGCCCTCCTGGTGTCTGCCTTATCGGCGATGCCGTTCTCCAGGATATAAATGGGTTTGGACGTGTAGCGCGTGATAAGTTTAAGCGCGCGGTAGAGTCCCGCAGGATATACCTCGTTTTGCATGTCCGTCAACTGATCGGGCGGCAGCTTGACAACCTCGGGAAATTGATCGCTCCCGGACGGCTGGAATTTCCTGTAGCTATGCGTATAGTAGTTCAGGCCGATGAAATCGAAGGCGTCTTTCTCTGCGCCGGAATAAGTCTCATTTACCATGCCCGGTATCGAGAAGTTGAAATTTCCTTTAGTGAGATATGGGAAGTGGCAGTCATTAAAATTCTTGTTAAGCAGGTGGGCCACCAGGACGTCGAAAAGGTTCCACTGGTTCAGCGGATCCACAAAGTGTATATGGACCGCCAGCCCCGCCTGCGCTTCCGGGCGGATTCTTTTAATCACCTGATAAGCTGCTGTATGCGCCAGCATCATGTTCCGGAAGACCCTGCCCGCCTTCTTGTAGTCTTTCTCGCCGGGTGGGAACTCCGCAGTTGCGTATCCAGAGTAAGCATAAACATTCGGTTCGTTGATCGTGCACCACAGTTTAACCTTAGGCCCGAGGCGCTGCACCACCCGCTCACAGAATTGCGCAAAGATCTGCGGCGAGTTGTCCTGGAGAAATGCCCCCTGCTGCTCAAACCACAGCGGGTTGGTGAAATGGTGCAGGGTGATCACCGGCTCAATGCCGTTGGCCAGCAGGTCGTCGACCACCTGCTCGTAGTGATCCAATGCAGCAACGTCAAATTCGCCCTGCTTCGGCTCGATCTTGCTCCACTCCACCGAAAACCGGTATGAGTTAAGCGAGAGCTCTTTCATCAACCGGGTGTCTTCTTTGTAGCGGTTCCAGCTATCGCAAGCCAACCCGGACTTCTGTCCATCCTTGATCTTGGGCTTTCCCTGCTCATCTACGGCCGACTCAAATTGATACCAGTTGTTGTTGGTACAATTCCCCTCGATCTGGTGGGAGGCGGTGGCGCTGCCCCACAGGAAGTCCTTTCCGAAGCGCCAGGGAATGGCCTTAAGTTTAGCGAAGTCAAAGCGCAGGTTAAGGGATGGGTCCCTGAACCACAGAAGTACACCGAAGTATACTAAGACCAGAATTACCAGAACCAGCAGGATAATAAGCAATGCTATCATAATTCAACCTCACCCATTAGTAGTCTTTGCTCTCAGCTTTCTGTATTATAACACATTGATTTATCAGCTAAATTGTATTTATGCGTGTTGACAATGCGCTGCATCTTATATAGTATGGCTCAAGGAAAAATCAATCAGGCATCCGGCGGCGGATAGCAGGTGGACAACACGCAGTCACTTAACGGAAAAGGCGGTTGTTTATGGAAAAGCTCAAGATAGGTTTCGTCCCTGCCCACAGGGGACCCTTCGATGATGGCTGGGCTGTGCGGATGCGTAAACGCTGTCTGGACGCGCTTGCCGGCATTCCACAACTTGAGGTCGTGGCCCCCGATGCCAAACTTACAGCGGGCGGTCTGGTGAGGGATGATGGCGATGCTGAGAAAACCATTAAGCTTTTCAAAGCCAACGGCATACAGGGCTTAATTATCGGGACCATGACCTTCGGCGACGAGGTCTCAGCTTTATCCATCGCCTCGGCTTTTGCGGGTTACCCGCTGATGCTTTTTGGGACGAAGGAGGGACCTTTCACCGCCGACGGTAACCGCAGGTCGGATTCGTTTTGCGGCACCCTGGCCATTTCCTCCGGGTTGTACCGCAGGAAAATGCCTTTCCTTTTTGCCGGCATCCTGTTTCCCGAGGAAGATGTCTTTAAGCAACCGGCGCGCGTATCGGGCTGGTCGGTCCCCGCCCGGAGCGGTTCGAGACCTGCATCTGCAACGAAGACGCCATGATGCTGCAGTTTAAACAGCGGGTCGTGCCTACATCACTTATCGATATCATGCAGAGGGTCAAAGGGCTGAAGTCGAGCTCCCTGGAGCTGCAAAAGATTATCAGGGCAATGAATAAAGAGGCTGATTTGTCCCCGCTGGACGGCGAAGCAGTGAAAAATATCGCGGGACTGCAGTTTGCGCTCAGGCAATTTGCCGAAGAAAAGGGGCTTGCAGCCATGGCCGTGCAATGTTGGACTGCCATACAGGAAGTTTATGGCATATCATCATGCTATGCCCTGGGCAGATTGACCGATGCCGGGCTGTTAACCGCCTGCGAGGTCGACATCTATGGGGCACTGACCATGCTGGTCCAGCATTCAGCTTCTCTGAAAACGACACGCCCGCATTTTATCGACTGGACGATACAGCACCAGGAAAAGAATAACGTTTTTTTATCATGGCATTGCGGCAATGCTCCTCCTTCACTTGTTTGTAAGGGTTGCAGCATAAATGTTATGAGCCACAGTATCCTCAGCAAACCGCTGGGCAAGGGGAACACGGTGGGAACGGCCGAGTTTCCGCTCAAACCCGGCGTGGTGACGCTCAACCGCCTGACCGAGCGCGACGGCCGGTTCAAGATGCTGATTACCACCGGGAAGATCCTCCAGCCCAACCAGGCACTGAGGGGTTCCTGGAGCTGGGTGCAGGTTGAGAACCTGGATAAGCTATACAGGACACTGGTGAAAGAGGGATTTACGCACCATGCCAGCCTGATCCACGGCGATTACACAACAGCGGTGAGAGAGGCCTGCGAATTGCTGGCGATCGATACGGTGATTGTATAAGCGGCAGTGAATTTGATGGATAATATATATATGTATAGGCGATTTTATTAAACCGGGTTGATCAAAATTCAGATATAAGGAGTAGAGGTTAAAATGGAAGAGAAGAAGCTGGCAGTAGGCGTAAAAGTCGGTTATGGTGTAGCCGACTTCGGAGGCAACCTG
>JAPLHK010000102.1 GCA_026389715.1 Chloroflexota bacterium | reverse complement strand
GTGGTGGTCAGTTCTCCCTCGAGGATAACCGTCTTCAAGAACCTTAACCACGAGCCCTCGCTGGAGGAGACGGCTTTGCTGCTGGGCGACGGCTACGATCTCATCCTGGCCGAGGGCTTCAAGCAAAGCCGGGCGCCGAAAATCGAGGTTTGCGCAAAGGGCCGCATAGCGGAGATGGTCTGCGGGGAAGCAGAGCTTGCCGCCGTTATATGTGATAATGCGCTTCCGCTGAAAATCCCGCGCTTCGGGCGGGAACAGGTGAAAGAGATAGCCGCTTTTATTGAAAAAGAGATACTGGCCAAGATGCCGGCCGATATGGCGGTCACGGTAAACGGCAAGCCGGTTTTCCTCAAGCGCTTCGTTAAGGACATCATCGCCAGTTCCATCCTGGCCATGCTCGGCACCCTGAAAACAGTCGGTATAATAAGGAATACGCAAGTATCGATAAGGACGGATAACGGTATAGCTGGTCCGGAAATACGCAAGGAGGCGGGTGCACCTGAAAGTACGCCTATAGGGAAAAATAAGCAAGGAGACGGGCGCACCTGAAGATAGGCCCCCTACGGGAAAATCCGTGGGGGCGGGTTTTTAAACCCGCCCGAAAGCAGTAAAAGCGGATGTATAAAGCAGGCGTTCTTACCATCAGCGACAAGGGCTCGCAGGGCCGGCGCGCCGATGCCAGCGGAGAATTTATCCGGGATGCTCTGCATAAGATGGACATCTCGGTGGCGCGCTATGAAATCGTCGCCGACGAAGAATCATTGATCGCCAGGACCCTGACGCTTTGGGCGGACTCAGGCGAAGTTGACCTCATCATCACCACCGGCGGCACGGGCATCAGCCCAAGGGATGTCACTCCCGAAGCTACCCGGTCCGTCCTTGAAAAAGAATTGCCGGGCATAGTAGAACTGATGCGTTCCAGCGGGTATAAGAAAACGCCCACCGCCATACTGAGCCGCGCCGTGGCAGGCGTGCGTGGCAAATGCCTGATCGCTAACCTGCCGGGTAATCCCAGGGCCGTGGAAGAATACCTCGTCCTGCTGCTGCCCGTCGTCCCCCATGCCATTGAAACTTTGCAGGGCAGGTTCGGCGACCACCCGTAGACGAGATTAAATATGACCGGAACATGCGACGGCTTCCAGAGGGGTATCAGCTACCTGAGGATATCGGTTACCGACCGCTGTAACCTCAGGTGCATCTATTGCATGCCGCCCGAAGGTGTGGAACTGGTATCCCACGATGATATACTCAGCTTCGAGGAGATACTGCTGGCCGTCCGCGCCGCGGTCGCGCTGGGCATCGACAAGATAAGGATCACCGGCGGCGAACCCCTGGTAAGGTCCGGTGTAGTCGAGCTGGTTTCCATGATTGCCGCAGTCGAGGGCGTTAAGGATATCTCCATGACCACCAATGGCATTCTAATGGATAAATACGCCGACCGGCTTGTCGGCGCCGGTTTGAACCGCGTTAACATCAGCCTGGATACTTTAAAATATGAGCGTTTCACGAAGATAACGCGCACCGGCACGCTGGCAGACGCACTCAAAGGGCTTCAGGCAGCCAGGGCGGCCGGGCTTACCCCGGTTAAAATCAACATGGTGCCCATGCGCGGCATCAACGATGACGAGGTAATAGATTTCGCGCAGATGACGGTAACCTCAGGCTGGCATGTACGCTTTATCGAACTGATGCCGCTCAACAGGCAGGCCGGGTTCGTGCCTTCACATATACTGCAACGGCAAATAGCGCAACTGGGCCCGCTTGAACCTTTCTTCGGTCTTACGGGCAACGGGGCGGCCAGGTATTTCACCCTTCCCGGAGCCACCGGCACAATCGGGTTCATCAGCCCTGTCTCAGAACCTTTCTGCGAGGGGTGCAACAGGCTGCGCCTGTCGGCCGCCGGTATGGTCTACCCCTGCCTTTTCTCCACGGACGGCATTGATATAAGGACACCTCTCCGCAAGGGAGCGGATGTCGATGCAGTGAAAAAACTGTTAGCCGCTGCCATCGCGGCCAAGCCAAAAAAGCACCTCCTTTCCGAGGGAGGGACCGTAGATACAAAGATGTCCAGTATAGGGGGTTGACCCATGAGCACGCAAAATACACGCATGATAGATGTTTCCTCCAAGAAGGAAACCCAAAGGCTGGCAACAGCCAGAGCCCGCATTAATATCAATAAGGATACCCTGGCCATGGTCAGGAAAAACAACATCCCCAAGGGTGATGTGCTGGCTGTAGCGCAGGCGGCAGGCATACTGGCAGCCAAGCAGACGCCCGGCCTCATTCCGCTCTGTCATCCCCTGCTGCTTTCCTCCATCAGCGTTGATTTCTCCCTGCCGGTTAGAAGCAGCTATATAGATATAACGGCGACGGTGAAGGGTAAGGGACAGACCGGCTTCGAGATGGAGGCGCTCACTGCCGCGGCCATCGCTGCGCTTACCATCTACGACATGTGCAAGATGTTCGACCGGGGCATGACCATTACCGGTCTGCGCCTGGTGAAGAAGAGCGGGGGCAAGAGCGGCGACTATACGGCAGAATGATTTTCAGGCGGCGTTCTCCAGGGCAGGCAATACTTTGACAGCCGTGGCCTTGATAGTGGCGTAAACCGCTTGCCCCGGCCGGAGCGCCATTTCCATAGCCGACCTGGCCGTTACTAACGCCTCCAGCCTGAAGCCGCAATCCAGCACCACGGCGCCGAGGGGTCCCTCCAGGCCGACCGATATTATTGTGCCGGCCAGCGCGTTGCGGGCGCTGCCCTGCAATTCCTGCAGTGACAACACTATCTCCTCCGGCCTGACATAGATATCTACCGCTGCGCCGGCAGGCAGTTTCGAGATGGCCTCGATTACTCTGCCCTTTACCTCAACCACGGCCATACCACCTTCCTGCCGGGTTATAATACCCCGCAGAATATTCTTTATCCCCACAAACCCGGCGATCCTGATATCGCCGGGCAAGTGAAAGATCTCCCGCGGAGTACCTGCCTGCACCAGTTCGCCCTGCATCAGCACACCCACCCGCTGCGCCAGGCGCTGCACCTGCTGCAGATCATGAGTGGTCATGACGACCGTGAGGCTATCCCGCCGGTTAAAGCCGGCCAACAGGTCTTCTATAGTCTTGACACTGGCCGGGTCGAGGTTGGCCGTAGGTTCGTCCAAAAACAATAAGGCAGGGCCGGTTATTACGGCGCGCGCCAGCGCGACCCTTTGCGCCTCTCCGCCGGAGAGGGTTTTAGCCCTCCTTTTCCCGAGCCCGCTCAATCCGCAGATCTCTAACAGTTCCCCTACCCGGGAGCGGATGATACTGTTAGCCGCTCCACGCACCTTTAACGGATAGGCGATATTGTCGTAAACCGAGGTATTGAACACCACAGGCTTCTGAAATACCATCGCCATCCTGCGCCGGACCTCCATGACATTTACGTCCGGGCCCGTTGCCTTCCGGCCATCGAAGTAAATATCGCCGGCATAGGGAGCATCCAGCAAATCGAGCAGCCTGAGCAGGGTTGTCTTGCCGGCCCCCGTCGGACCGACGATGATGAAAACCTCGCCACGTTCCACTTCGAGATTTATATTTTTTAAAAGTTTGGCTGAACCGGCGCGCTGCTCGAGATTAACTGTACGCAGTATCGGCATCAATACCTCTGCAGCAGAACGTTTACTATGACGCTGACAACCATGGCGATGCTTATGAGTATAATGCCCAGCGCCAGCGACAGCACCAGGTCACCTCTCTGCGTTTCCAGCGAGATGGCCGTCGTGAGCACCCGGGTATAACCGCGTATGTTGCCTCCCAGCATCATGGCGGCGCCGACCTCCGAAATGGCGCGTCCGAAGCCGAGTATCAGAGCCCCCACTACGGCAAAGCGTGCCTCGCTGATAATCGTCCGGATAGCCTGCGAACCTGAAGCACCCATCGAGAGGGCCGTGTCCTTTATCGACTTATCGACCCCATTCAACGCCGATATGATCATCCCGGTCAGTATGGGCAGGATGAGTATCACCTGCCCGATAATAATGGCGTACGCAAAATAGCGCGGCTATGAGTATTGCGGCCGCCGACACATACAACGACCGTAGAGATATCTCAACGACCTCAGGGTCCAGGCGGGCTATAAGCTGTACCGCCTGAACCAGACCTTCCCACAGCTCCTGCATTTTTTATCAGGCTATTTTACCGGTGTTGTATAGTCCTCTAACTTCGGGCAGCCCGGCTCGGTGCAGCCTCCTCCTTTGAGCGGAGTAAAGAGCGACCGGCCATACTCGGCAACGCCATAGGTTGCCAGCACGTTCTGCACTTCATCGGACATCAACCAGTTGATGAATGCGTTGGCCGTCGGCAGCATCTTGGCGGTCTTGATCTTATCCGGGTTAATGGCCATCACGTCATAGACATTCAGGAAGAGTGCCCCCTGTTCAACCAGCGGGACGATTGT
This sequence comes from Chloroflexota bacterium, assembly GCA_026389715.1. Taxonomy (GTDB): domain Bacteria; phylum Chloroflexota; class Dehalococcoidia; order GIF9; family UBA5629; genus CAIMUM01. The sequence continues at coordinate 18,694 of JAPLHK010000102.1, read as the reverse complement.
GACTTTACCCTTGTAAGCCAGGAAAGTGGATATGTCGGCCAGCAGGTATGCCTGCTGTTCGTTGGCCATCAGCAGGCAGGGTCCCATGCCTTTGCCGGCCTCAACGTACCAGGGGCCGGCTTTTTCTACATCTGTATATGTGTAGCCGGCAGCCTGCCAGATGAGCTTTTCCTTGGCTTGCGTGCCAGAGTTATCGCCGCGTGAAATGAATTTCACCCTGGCCGGGTCCGCCACTCCACTTTCGTAGATCTTCTTGAAGGCCTGGTCGGGAGTCAGTCCTTTTATGCCCGCCGGGTCGGCAGCCGGTCCCGCGATCAGGAAATGGTTGAAGGCAAAAGAGCGTTTATTTATCCCGTAGCCATCGGCCATGAATTGTGCCTCCGCCTCGGGATCGTGAACCACTACTGCATCGACGTCACCGCGCTTGCCATACTCCAGGGCTGCCCCTGTCCCGGCATAGACGATGTCCAGCCGTACGTTGGCCTTCTTCTCAAACATGGGCTCCAGGTAGTTCCACAATCCCGTGTCGTACAGGCTGGTTGTGGTGGCAATTTTGAAGCGTGGTATGCCGGCCGTGACGGGGAAGGATATGCCCGCAGCAGATTTGTTGTCCGTCGCCGCCGGCCTGGCGGCAGGTGAGCAGCCGGGCAAAACGATGGACAGCAACAGGGATGCCAGGAGAACGAGTAGAGAAATTTGCCGGATCGAACGTGTTACCAAGGCTTTCATGTTACCCTCCTTTCCAAAATGGGAGGCGCAGCTGTTTCCCGCTGCACCCTTGAGGCTTTTCAGCCTGCCGGCCGGATTCCCTGCCTGCCTGGTTTAGGCATCCGGCTCGAAGAGCGTTCCGTATATAATTGCCTGCTATATTATCATAACGGCCGCCCACCCGCTACCCTATACTGTTAAAAATCAGGCAATTGCTTTAATATAATAGGGCGAATTTCAAGGAGGTATGTTATGAAATTAGGCAGTGGGACGATCGCCGTCATTATTATATTGATTATCGTTGCCCTGGGAGTGGTCGGCTATGGCGGCTACCAGATGGGCATGGACACAGGCTATAAACAGGGCTATGCAAAGGGCAATGCCGACGGCACTGCCAGGGGCACGGAGGACGGCTACAATAAAGGCCAGCAGGCGGGCTATGCGCAGGGCAAGCAGGACGGCGAAAACGCCGGCTACGATAAGGGCTACTCCGAGGGCATGGTCAAGGGACAGGCACAGGGCCAGGCACAGGGTCAACAGGAGGGACAGCAGATAGGCTATAACAACGGCTACAACGCAGGCTGGTCTAAAGGCTGGCGCAATGGCTGGCAATCCGGCTGGTGGCAGGGTTGCACCAATTGCTGGCAGCATTGCGGCCCGTTCGTGGCCGGTGCTGAGCAGACCACTTTCTCCGGCGGTCCCACACAGGCGTGGATGCCGGTGTCGCCTTCAGCGCCTTCTCCACAATGATCAGAATAAAATTCTGCTTAACCGATGATTGACAACACTAATAGTAAGATCAATAAAGCCATAACAGTTCTGCTGGTACTGGGTGCGGTCTCCCTGGTTCCCCAAACGCTATTCAGCTACCATGACTATCTCAAATAGCAGCGGCCACAGCTTGCCGGTGACAAACATCCGGTTGCTTTTGGTGTCGTATGCAATGCCGTTCAGGATATCAACGGAATTGTTGAAGTGACCTTTTTCCAGAAGCCCTGAGAGGTCGACCCAACCGCTGACACTGCCGTCACCCGGATCTATTATGACAATTTTATCGGTCGTCCATACGTTAGCAAATATCCTGCCGTCGATATATTCCAGCTCATTGATCCTATCTACGGAGCCGTTTTCATCGTGCACTTCTACGTGACCTGTAGTATTGAAGTTTTCAGGATTTAAGAAGTAGAGATCGGATGTGCCGTCACTCATGATGATATGGTTCCCGTCATAAGTGATTCCCCACCCCTCGGTGGGATATGAGAACTCCCTTAACAGGTTAAAGCTATTCCTGTCATAAACAAAGCCGGTATGGGATTTCCAGGTCAACTGTATCAGGGTATCCTTATATAAGGTGATACCCTCCCCGAAATATCCGGCGGGCAGTTTATACTCTTTTAATACCCCGCCGCTTTCCAGGTCTACTTTACGTATGGCAGAGCTTCCATAGCCCCCGGTCCCTTCATACAATATGCCGCTATCAAACGCTAACCCCTGCGTGTAGGCTGCCGGGTCATGAGGAAAGGTATTTACTATCTTATAAGTATAAACAGGGACCGGTTGCGATTTAGCGGGAGCAGGTTTAATAGCCAAACAACCATTCAGGCAGGAGCAACAGCTGATACACGACGATGCTATGGCGAGGAGCAGCAGGCCACATAATTTGGCGACGCCGGTTGGCTGGTGGTTATTGAATAATATTGCCTTCTACTTCCTCTTTGCCACAGCAGCTAAATACAAAACACCAGGACCTGCAGTGATCGTACTTTTATATACCTCTAATTACTTCGATAGAAATTGATTGAAAAGCCTGTCGAAATCTTCTTGAGTTTCCAGTCCCGGGTCTATGGAACGGATGACGCCCGATTGATCAAGGACAAACGTAGCAGGAAGCTGCAGAACGTTATAGGAGGAACCTACTTCAGCATTAAGATCAAGTAAAACCGGCAAAGTCAGGCCTTGACTCAAGCAATAACTTTTTATCGCCGTTTCCCGTCCCGGTCCATGCACGGTGATTATGGCAATTTTAGCGCTGTCCTCGCGTTCAAATGCTTTTTGCAGCAGCGGCATCTCTTTCTGGCAGGCAGGGCATGTCATGTTCCAGAATACCAGCAGGACAACCTTGCCGCGGTACTGGCTAAATTTCAGGATATCCCCCGCAACCGTTGGAAGTGCAAAGTCCGGAGCGCGCTGGGTCAGTTGGACCCCTGTCTTAAGAGATAAAACACCCTCATATTCAGCGATAAGTTGATGGCCATAAGCGTCCCTTGCCCTGATCACAAAAGCATAAACCCGTTCCCTGTCCAGTGGTTGGAGCGTGGCTTCATGACTTGCGTTGCTGGCATCATCAATAATTGTCTTACGCTCAGTGGTTCCCTCCTCCCCATATGTCACTTCTGCGGTCGTGGGCCGGTCGGTTTCCCAGGTAATCACGGCCGCTGAATCCGTGGTTGTCGAGATGCTCACATTTGAGATCACGGGTGGCGGTTCCAGCGTGGTAAATGAGAATTTGCCGGATAAGCGCTTACCGGTTGTGCTATACCCGGACAGCAACTGGAAATAGTAGGTAGTGGCCGGGTAGAGGTTATCTGCCTTGATGGAATGGTTTTTTACCGGGCCCAGGTCCGAAAAAAGACCGGTGATTTTCCCATCCTTATCATAGACTATGATATCTACAGCCTCATCGCTACTTGTTGTGAAATTAACAATGCCGCTGCTGGTGGTCAAATCTGAAACTGTGATGTTTTCTGTTAAAGCGAATTGGGATTCTATGGTATTGGAGTTATTATTTGCCGGTGCAGCCGCGATTAACGCGGTCAGTAATATCAGAATGATACCTGCGACGCCCAGAACATAACCGGCAACAGACCAGCTGTTGCGGCGCACAAAAATCAGAAACCTGTCGATAGCATTAACAGACATTGAACCTTTATTTGCATCGGCAGGCAAAACCGGCGCCGTTTCCTCCTTTTGTTGTTTTGATATAAATAAGCCGGCTAATCGTGAAATCGGCCATCGGTTTGAGAAAAAACGGCCGGGCTGCAAAAATATTATTGCACAGGCAAGCAGGCCGAGTATGATGTCTATACCCAGTGATTGGTATGGGGTGAGGTAACCGAAAAATTTTCCCCATATACCGAAGCAACTGGCGCATTGCGAATATTCTCCCGTGATAATGGTCCAGATATTGGTCCCCATGAATACAGCAATCATTGGCAGTGTTAATACAGAAGCAAACCTCGGCATCAAACCGATGAGGAGTGCAATGCCTAATATAAGCTCGGCCCACGGGAAAACAACAGGCACCAGTATTTTATATATAAAGTCTATAAAAAGGGGGGTTAATAACGCTTCCGGTAGCATGGCATTGATAAAGGCCAGGGCCTGTGCCGGTGTTCCCATATCACCAAACAGCTTGCCGGTCCCGGATGCAATGAATGTAACTGCTATCAGCAATCCTGCCAGCAGGCTTATTATGTATTTAACTCTGTAATTCAAAGGCTATTTCCTGTGCTGCATTTTTAATAACCACCTGGGTACATGTGCAGCTTTTTATACTTCGAGGAGATAAATACTATTTTTGTGGGACCATAGCATTGCCGCTGACCCTTACCATCCAATTCACACGGCTTTTGTCCCCAAACCAGGGAGCGACCGAGTAAGGCCAGCCCGGCGCTAAATTATCCACACCGTTATCATCCCGGACCGTTACATCGGAGTGCGTATTTACCACATTACTCGCGGCTCCCATGCGAAATCCCTGGCCGGTAGGGATACCCGTATAGATATGGATATAAAAATCACCCTGTACTTTAACATCGGGTATTTCTATATCTGCCCAGCCGCCTGTTGAATCGATGTTGGACCCCAGGCGTGTCCGCAGCGGGAATCCGTCACCGGGAAATGACGTAGTATAGAGAACTTTATTATCTTTATCACAGATTTGCAGGTCGCAATCCCCGATGTTAAATCCGGGCGAGCCATAAACCAGCCCGAATACCGTTACCTTATTAATGCTAAACGGGTCCGGAGGCGACACAAAGGCGACCGAATATCCCGTACAGGGTTTGACCAGGGATAAACAATCTTTGGCAACGCCGTCATCATATTTCAGCGCCACCGGCATTGCTATGCGCTTTGAACTAACCGTAAGCTTAGCACTCCTTGTTCCAACTCCGATTTCATAGGTGCCTGCTATGTCTTTGGAGAGAGAGAAGGTTACATTCTGCGTGGACCCGGCATCCACGTTAATATATTTCGTGTCGATTTTTTTACCATCGACGGACAGGGTGGCGCTGTAAGCGCCCCCGGTTTCGCCGATATTTGTGACCTTAGCACTGATACTAACTGTATCCCCCACAGTAACTTCCGCCGGCTTGATATCTAACGAAGCTATCTCAAACTGCGCTGAAGACGGCGATGGCGTACAGGCTACCGGTATAGTTATTGCTATGACCGATATTAATAGCCCGGCTGCCAGCGTCTTTTTGTTACTCATCCATTATTTACCTGCGCAGTTATTTTACATGGTAATGACTACATAGACATAGTTTTGCTCATGCTCCAGGAGGCGGGGCCGGCAGAGCGACATGGCCCTGCGGCTGTATGATGATAGAGGTAGCGGTAACGTTGCCGGCAGCATCCTGCGGGCCCATGACGTTCAGGGATTGGCCTTCATGAAGATCCGCAAGGGTGCCGGTGGTGAAATTCTGAATAGTAGTGTTATCAGCGATGAACAGCAGAGTAACAGTCCCTTGTGAAGTGGTCAGGGTTAACGTGTTGCCATCGATCTTGGTAAGGGTGCCGCCGGCGCCGCGCCATCCGCCGCCACTGCGTGGTGACGTGGTGGGGTTCGCGCGTGGTGCTCTGTCAGGTGGGACTGGTGGAACGCCCTGGCCCTGCGGCCGAATCATAATCGAGGTAGCAGTCACGTTGCCGTTGGCATCCTGGGAACCCGTGGCAATCACGTACTGACCTTCATGAAGATCCGCAAGGGTGCCGGCCGTGACATTCTGAATGGTAGTATTATCAGCAATGGTCTTGACCGTAACCGACCCCTGTGAGGTCGTCAGGGTTAAAATATCGCCGTTAATCTTGGTGAGGGTACCGCTGGCGCCGCGGCGTCCGCCATTACGTGGGGACGTGGGGGGTGTAGCCGGAGCAGGGTTAGGAGCAGTAGCGGGCACGCAGGCAGCTGCCACCGTAAGCAACAGGACCACCAGTAAGGTTATTGCCCATATATATCGTTGTTTCATTTGTATACCTCCAAATTATGCTTCATTTCAGAAATCTCAAATATCTAACTTCCTATCATATATAGAAATTGTTCAGTAATTGTTAAGCTGTGGTCGGGCTTAAATCTGTATGAAAGGAACCTGCGGCGGTAGCCCGGCCAACCCGATTTCCGCAAATCATAATAATTTACTAATATCTCGTTGATACACTGAATGTAAAGATCATGAAAATGAACATCAACTCGATAACAGGCCAGGTGAAAACAGCCCGGCCGCAACGCTGCATCCGGATAAAATGCCTGTTGGGCAAATATTACGGCCTGTGGGTAATCTGCCTGTCCGTCTGGCTTTGCGCCGTTTCCCTTGTCCCGGCGCCGGTCCTCGCGCAGCCATCACTATTGACGGCTACGCTGCCCTCAGCCCAGGTCAATACAGCGTATTATGCACAACTCTCAGCGGCCGGAGGTACACCTCCTTATACCTGGAGCGTAATAGGCGGCAGTCTACCACCGTGGCTGAATCTTGCCCCTGATACGGGGTCCATATCAGGCACCCCCGATACACAGGGAACTTTTAGCTTCATGATCAGGGTAACAGACGGTGCCGCAACCTCTGCTCAGCAGGTTTTCTCTATTACCGTGACGGCGCCACCGCTGATATTCAGCACCTATAGTCTGCCGGATGCGAAGGAAAACGCCGCCTACATGGCTGCCATGAGCGTAAGCGGAGGCACCGCGCCATACAACTGGTCTATTGTTAGCGGTTCACTACCTTCAGGTCTGACTATAGATACCACCACAGGCACTATCTCCGGCATTCCGGCGCGGGGAACCACCGGCACCAGCAGTTTCAGCATTCGACTCACTGACAGTTCAGCAACCCCGGTTGCCACTCAGAGAAACTTCACTATCAACGTAGAGAAAGGCAGTTATCAGTCAACTATAAGTATTGGTACAGGGCTGAAAGCGGCTGAAACCTCATTATTTATTAACGGTATCCAGGTAACCTCGCTGCAGGGAGGGCAATCTATAACTCGGAGCTTCGACCTTGATACCAATCAAACCATAAGTGTTGAACCTCTTATACAAAATCCGTCTGAGGCGGATATCAGGTATAAAGCTGAATATGAAACTATAACGGTAACCGAGTCTTCGCCGGATGCCCAATTTAATTACTATCCCGAATACTATGTGGAAATTAAAAGCCAGCCGGCTGATGCCGGCCAGTTCGCCGGTTCCGGCTGGTACCGCGAGGGCACTGTACTCCAGGCATCCGCACCTGGCACTATACAATCTGGATCTGACCCGGGCACCCAATACCGGTTTTCTTCCTGGAACTTACCCACCGGAGCACAGGTTACAGGCGGAAATTTAAATCAGGGCATCAATGCCCCCGGAGTTTATACCGCAGATTACGACACGTATTACAAATTAACCTTTACATCTCCTTTAGGAGAGCAAAAGGAAAGCGCCTGGTACAAGGCCGGCACACGGGCTGAATGGAACCTTTCTGTTACACAGGTGCCCATGTCCGGTATCCTGGGTTTCTTCAAAGGAACTTTTAATGCCGACTATACCCTGCCACTTATCTTGATTCCGGCAGCGCTGCTGCTGGCTATAATTTGCATCTACGGCCTGTATGCTCTGTCACGCAGTCCGGCTAATAAACCTGTCCCCTTTTATCCGGCCGCTCAGGCGTCGCCACTGCCTTTTCAACCCGTGAGCCCGCAATACTATACTGCGCCGCCGGTTTATTTCACGCCGCCACCGGTCCAGTTCGTACCGCCTCCGACCCGGCCTGTTCTTCCTCCTCCCCAGCCTGTTCCCTCTCCCATCATCATCCCTGTGCTGCGCCCGGAATCTTACGCTACCGAGATAGCGGAGGCCGAAAAGCCAGATAAGCCCAGTACAGCCAGAGACAAAATCATGGAAGACTTTGGCAAGCTACTTGATAATTACGCAAGGGATGTTGTTACTGCCAGGCAAAATCTGGCAGCGACGAAACTCACTAAAGCGGATGAAGTTACAAAGATTACCATAACTGACCCTTTCAAGCTTAATTGAACAGGTGATTACTATTCTCTACTCATGGCGGCAGTGGCAAACCGCCATTAGGAATTCAGGCAACTTGCAGGCGGTCAATCCATGCCCTCCAGGAATGCCCTCACGTTCCTGCCCAGCACGTCGTGATTATAGCCGCCCTCCAATACTCCGAAGCGCCTGCCCCCGCATTTACCCAGGGCAAAGTCTTTGACCTGCTGCCCCATGGTTTTATAGTCTTCGGTGCTCAGCAGCCTGCCCCAGTCCTCGATGTGCCGGTCGAAGCCGGCCGAGATGCCGATGATATCAGCGCTGCTCTGCTCTAAAAAGCGGCCCACATGGTCTACGAAGTCCTGCCTGTTCCCATCCTCGGGATGAAAATAGGTAACATCGGGGTTGCCCTGAAAGATATTGGCGGTTCCGTCGCCGAAATGCAGGTCGAAATCTAAAATCAGCGCCGTCCTGATCTTTTTCTCCTCTATCAGTTTGGAAACCGCGATGGCCATGTTGTTGAAAAAGCAGAAGCCCCAGCAGCTATCGGCGCTGGCATGGTGGCCGGGCGGCCTGATCAACCCGAAAGCGGGTTCACCATCTATGGCCAGCTCCGCCGCCTTGATGGCCCCGCCGGCGGCCAGCATGGCCATACCGAATACTTCACCGTACCTCTGCACGTAACCGATATGGAAGGATGTATGGCAAAGGCTGATGTCTTCGAGTGCAGCCTCTTTGGGCTTAACAAATTTGAACCCCTTTAGCCCGTTTACTATCGCCTCCATACGGCCGGTGGCTGCGGCAGGGTCGTTTTCGTAAACCCCTGTGTACCTGGGATGATAGACTACTTTCATAATAAACCTCCCCCATCGTTTGGTAGACAGCCCGTAAACCCGATGATACCATAAAGGCAGAAACGGAATAAAAACAGCATGCACGGGGGTAGGCCATGTTTTCAAAAGAATGGTTCGTCTATGTCTTCGGCCGATGGATACTTCTTTCCGGCATAGCAGGCGCAGCCCTGCAAGTGCTGCTCAGGGAGAAGTGGGGCATACCCGATTTCCCCGCCTTCCTGCTCAACCAGATGATGCTGGCCTGTGTTTTCTGGTATGTGGATAAATATATCTTCCAGCGCCACTTCGGCAAGGTCAAACAGCTTTTCAGGTTCCCCCGCATCAAGGGACAATTCGACACGCGGCGCGAGTTCAACCAGATAACCGAGGAATACACCCAGCTCGCCGTCGATTTCAACCGTGACCCGGACGTACCCCAGGCCTGGCTGAACCGCTTCCTCGACCTCTACCACTCGGTGGAGATGATGGAGCGCATCCTGCGCGATAAAGGCATCAATGTTGACCTCGAGCTGCACCGTATCATGGAGGAGAACCGCAAGCGTGGGTTATACGAATCCTGACGGGGTGATATACTTTCCCTTTGAAAACAGGTGGAATCAGCACGGTGCGCAGCATGAAAATCAAATTAAGTGATAATCAAAAAAAACTGCTGGCCTCGATAGCCGCGGGGCTGCTAGGCAACCTGCTGGCCTACCTTTCCAGCCTGCTCACACCCATGCAGCCACAGGTGACCTTCGACTTCTCCCATATCGCCACCTTTGCCGTCGCCGTGGCCTTCGGGCCTTTTTACGGCCTGCTGACCGGCGCCATCGGCGCCATTTATCCCTATTATGAATTTGCCGTGCTGGGGATTTACGGCCCCTGGTACGGCCTGGCCATCATATTTGGCAAGGCCATGACCGGCTATTTCTGCGGACTGCTGAGAAACAGGCTGCCGACCTTTCTGGCTGTCACCGTGTCGTATATTCCTGAATGCATTTATACCCAGCTATTCCTGCTGTCGATGTCCTTCGCCCTGCCGGCAGGCGCCATGACCTGGGCCATAGCCACCACTATCCTCATGGAAGGCTGGGTCGAGGTCATAATATTCTCCTTCATCATCGAGATGGTAGTACGCAGAAGGATCATGGAAACCGCCGTGCTGATGCTGGAGATCTTCATTATCATGCTGCTGGTGCACAAGGAATTCATCCTGTCGCTGCTGCTGTTGCTGCTGATCACCTTTATAGTCATGGTCCTTTTCGAGATGCTCAAGCCACTTTTCAAGGACCGCCACCCCGGTCACCCACCCGACAGTGACGACTCAATCTGACAACCTTTATAGAGGCGGCAGCGCCGCTCCCCCGACCCGGTTAACCTTCCGCAGACCAGGCTGCTGCGGCAAATAAAGCATAATACGCATGGTGTGTTTTGACATGATTACGAGTGTATGTTACCATTACATTGCGGCAAGTGGTTGCCATATACCACAACTTTCCGGGGATCTGATAAATTATGAACAAGGCCTCTAAGCGTATTGCGATCATAGATTACGGCGCCGGTAACCTCGGCAGCGTGGCCAACGCCCTGACAAAATTGGGCTACAGCCCGGCGATTACGGCTGACGCGTCAGAGGTATTCAAGGCTGACGCTATTTTCTTCCCCGGGGTGGGCGATGCCGGCGACACGATGCGCAGCCTTGAGTCATCGGGGATGGCAAAGGTTGTTAAAGAGCTGGTCGCTCTGAAAAGGCCGCTCTTCGCTATCTGTGTCGGACTGCAGGTGCTGCTCTCCGCCACTGAAGAGAGCGGCGAGCATGGCTGCCTGGACATTATCCCCGGCAGGGTCAGGAAGCTTCCGCAGGGTCTGAAGATACCCCACATGGGCTGGAACCAGGTCAGGCAGCTTAAAACTCACCCCATCTTTACCGGCATCGATGATAATGCCAATTTTTACTTCGTGCACAGCTATTATGCCGACCCCCGGGACCGGGCTGTAGTGGCCGGGGTAACCGAGTACGGAATCGAGTTCTGCTCGATGATAATCAGGGACAACCTCATTGCCACACAGTTCCACCCCGAGAAAAGCGGCGAAGCCGGATTGACCATGTACTCTAACTTCCTGGAAATTGTCTGCCCGTGAGCGATGACCTGATGACTGTGAAACCACATTGAAGACAGAATACGTTACCATCAGCAGCCCGGTCTATAAGAGGTATAGATTGTTATTATGTTAACCAAGCGCATAATACCATGCTTAGATGTCACCGGCGGCCGCGTGGTCAAAGGCACCAGCTTCACAAACCTGCGTGATGCTGGCGACCCCGTGGAGCAGGCTGACTTTTACTACCGCGAAGGGGCCGATGAGCTGGTCTTTTTAGATATCGGCGCCACGCCGGAAGCCAGGGATACCATGGTGCACGTGGTTGAACAGGTAGCCCGCCAGGTCTTCATGCCACTCTGTTCGGCAGGCAATGCATTGTGCTGGCCGTTGATGCCAAGCGGCGCGAGAAAGGCAAGCTGTCGTGGGAGGTATGTACCCACGGCGGGCGCAAGCCGACGGGCATCGATGCTCTGGCCTGGATAAAGCAGGCCGTGGACCTGGGGGCCGGCGAGATACTGTTGACCAGCTGGGATGCCGACGGCCACCAGGCAGGGTATGACAACGAACTGAACCGGGCGGTCAGCGAAATGGTCAGTGTGCCGGTTATCGCCAGCGGCGGGGCAGGTACCCTGGAGCACCTTTACGACGCGCTGTCCATCGGAAAGGCCGATGCTGTGCTGGCGGCCAGCATATTCCATTACCGCGAATACTCTATCAAAGAAGTGAAGGAATACCTGGCCGGCAGGGGCATCCCCGTCAGACAATAGACGCTGCAGCCCAACGGCTATGAAAACATTTATACAGATTAACAACTACCCAACAAAAGGCTTCATGCCTGTTGACCGGAGGGCACTGTGATCGGACAGGAAACGCGCGACGTCGAGCGAAAGATAACCGCCATCCTCAAGATACTCAGCGAATCGCCCCTGCCGCTGGGCAGCAGGATCATATCCAGGCTGCTCGAGGAGCAGGGCATCTACCTGGGAGAGCGCGCCGTGCGCTACCACCTTAAAATCATGGACGAGCGCGGGTTTACCCGCTCGGTCGGGCATAAGGACGGGCGAACCATCACGGCGCCCGGGCTGGAGGAGATGAGAAACTCCCTGGTGACGGACAAGATAGGTTTTATCGGTTCCAGGATAGAGCGGCTCGCCTACCAGACCAGCGTGGGATTGCGCTCGGCGACCGGCCGTATACCGGTTGATGTTTCACTGTTCACCCGCGAGGACCTGCCCCGCGCCCTGAAAATAATGAAAGGCGTCTTCGCAGCCGGCCTCTGTTCGTCAAACCTAGTGGCGCTGGCCGGGGAGAATAGCAAGATAGGCGAAATGACCGTTCCCGGGGGGAAGGTGGGACTGGCCACGGTTTGCAGCGTAGCGGTCAACGGCTGCCTGCTCAAAGCCGGCATACCCGCTTACGCCCGCTTCGGCGGCCTGTTACAGGTACGCGGCGGCCAGCCCTTCCGCTTTGTTGACCTCATCGAATTCTCCGGCTCGACTATTGAGCCTGCGGACATCTTCATCGCCGGCAAAATGACCACGGTCCTCGACGCGTCTTTAAGCGGTGATGGCAAGGTGCTGGCCGGCTACCACGAGATACCCATGCTGTCCATAAATAAGGCCGAGGAACTGCTGCAACGTCTGAAAACCAGTGGACTTATCAGCTTCGCCATGATAGCGCGCCCGGGTGAAAAAATCTGCGAGATACCATTCAACCCGGAGCGGGTCGGCCTGATAACACTAAGCGGACTCAACCCGGTAGCCGCGGCTATTGAGTCCGGCATCGAGGCCATCACGCGGGCCATGGCCGGCCTGGCCGAAGTCACCAGCCTGCGCCCGTTCACTGACCTGATATAATAGGCAACGGCCATGAATAACATCCTGATAGTCACCAACGAGATGGACAGGGTCAGGGAGCTTAACTCCGGCCTCAGCCGCGCGGGATTCTCCTGCACCGCCTGCATCTACGCCGACGATGTCATCGAGCAGGACTCACGCCAGTCCTTCAATGCTGTGCTTATCGACGTCTCCTCGATTTCCGCGCACGGCGATTCCGCCTGGAAATGGTTCAGGAAGCTCAAGCTGCGAAGGCTGCTTCCCGTTATTGCGCTGGTCTCACCGGCGACTCTGCCCGTAGTCCTGGAGCAGGGCTTCGAAGACTTCGTTATGAAGCCCTGGAATATGGATGAGCTGTCGGCACGGGTACGCCGGGCCATAACCAGGACAACCAGGCCGGAAGGGGAGGGCATAATCAAGGCGGGGGACCTGGCCATCGACCCGATAAGATGCGAGGTGGAAATGGCCGGCCGCCTGCTGGCGCTGACCTTCAAGGAGTACGAACTGCTCAAGCTGCTGGCAACCAATAAGGGCAAAGTTTTCACGCGCGAATCACTGTTAAACGAAATATGGGGCTACGATTACTACGGCGGCGACAGGACTGTTGACGTGCATATCAGGAGGCTGCGCAGCAAGATCGAGGACCCCGTACACACATTCATCGAAACGGTTCGCAATATCGGCTATAAATTCAAGGACGCCGGCACTGCTGAATAGCCCATCACGTAACACAATCTTAACACCTCTGTAATAACCCCGAAACAGGCGCCCCTTAGACTTATACCATACAAGTTCCAAGGAGGTGCACTATGAATTCGGGAGATACAGCCTGGCTGCTTACCGCAAGCGCGCTGGTGCTTCTCATGACTCCCGCCCTGGCCTTTTTCTACGGCGGGATGGTCAGGAGGAAAAACCTGCTTTCCACTATCATGATGAGCTTCGCCATACTCTGCATGGTCTCGGTACTATGGGTTCTCTATGGCTACACCCTGGCCTTCGGTCCTGATATTAAGGGTCTGGTGGGCAACCTTGCATGGTTCGGCCTGGCAGGTGTCGGCCAGCAACCTTCCCCAATCTATGCCAGCACAGTCCCCCACCTGGCCTTTGTGGCCTTCCAGGCGACCTTTGCCATTATCACGGTGGCGCTCTGGACCGGCGCCGTGGTTGAACGCATAAAGTTCGGCGCCCTGCTGGCCTTCGCTGCGCTCTGGTTTACCCTTGTCTATTGCCCCATCGCACACTGGGTCTGGGGAAGCGGCGGCTGGCTGGCGCAATTAGGAACGCTCGATTTCGCCGGCGGCACCGTGGTGCACGTCAATGCCGGAATCTCCGCCCTGGCCCTGGCGCTGGTGCTGGGTCCGCGCATGGGTTTCAAAGATGGTGAGACTATGGAACCGAACAACATACCCTATGTCGTGCTGGGCGCGGCCCTGCTCTGGTTCGGCTGGTTCGGCTTCAATGCCGGCAGCGCCCTGACTGCCGGCGGGCTGGCCGCCAACGCTTTCATCACAACCAATACTTCCGCCGCCGCGGCCGGGTTCACCTGGATGATACTCGGCTGGATCCACCGCCGTCCTTCGGTGCTGGGCGCCGCCACCGGAGCGGTGGTGGGATTGGTAGCCATCACACCGGCCGCCGGCTACGTGCCCGTCTGGGCCGCCATACCGATCGGTGCTATAGGTTCGGTAATCTCTTACTATATGATGGTCTGGCGGGCAAAATCATCCGGTGTCGATGAGTCGCTGGACGTCTTTGCCTGCCACGGGATGGGCGGTACATGGGGCGCTCTTGCCACCGGCATCTTCGCCACCACTGCCGTCAACGCCTCAGCTTCCGGGCTGATCGACGGCAACTGGAAACAGGTGCTGATACAAATCGCGGCCATCGCGGCCACCATGGCCTACGCCTTCGTGGTCTCCTGGCTGCTGGCCAAAGCCCTCAAGGCCACCATGGGCCTTAGGGTAAGGGAAGAGGAGGAATCAGTCGGGCTGGATATATCACAACACGGTGAAAACGCTTACGGAGGTATTTAATCATGAAGAAAATAGAGGCTATTATCAGGCCGGAAAAGCTCGCTAACGTTAAAGATGCGCTGGGTTCGCTGGGCATACTGGGTATGACCGTGACCCACGTCAGCGGCCGCGGCAGGCAAAAGGGCATCGCCCTGCAGTGGCGGGCCGGCGAGTACCGCGTCGACTTCTTACCCAAGGTGAAAATAGAGATAGTGCTGGCCGATGAGGAATGCCAGGCCGCCCTGGATACCATCTGCGTGTCCGCCCGCACGGGGCGGGAGGGCGACGGCATGATCTTCGTAGTGCCGGTCGAGAACGCCATCCGCGTCAGGACCCAGGACAATGGCGAGCTCTGCATTGCGGCCAAATAGACCCAGGTTGCTGGCTTTAGCAGACGCCGAAGGCGCGATCAGTTGGAAGGATTACCGAAAAAATTTGTAATATAGATTTAACAATAGTGTGCTAAATTACTATTTTGACACCGGTTATATAATGGTGAGGAATGAAAACGGCTGGAATCAAACTGCTCAAGGTGGTAATAACAGTCAGGAAATAATATTTGTTTGATGCACTCTTTATCAGCCTGATGACGCTGTTTTTCTTTCTCAGTATTGCGTTGTTGGGAGCCATTTCACGACTGAACTGATTGTATGGATACTTTTACTTTTGTAACCAGCCTGCTATGTCTGGCGTTGTTCATTTACCTGTTTATCGCCTTACTTAAACCGGAATGGTTTAAATGATAGTATCCAGTTTAATCCAGATCGGGTTATATTTAATAATCCTTCTGCTCCTCGTGAAACCCCTGGGCGCCTATATGGCACATATCTACCAGGGTGAACGCTCATTTCTTGATCCGGTTCTAAAGCCTTTGGAACGATTCATCTATCGCATTGCACAGGTGAACCACGCAGAGGAGATGGATTGGAAAACATATACCGTGGCTATGCTGTTCTTTAACTTTGCCGGGCTGATATTTCTATATTTATTACTGCGGCTACAGAATTTATTACCGCTAAATCCCCAGGATATGCCTGCCCTGCCTCCTGACCTGGCATTCAATGCTGCGGTAAGTTTCGTTACTAACACCAACTGGCAGAGTTACAGCGGTGAGACAGCCATGAGCTACCTGTCACAAATGGCAGGATTGACGGTGCAGAATTTTCTATCGGCGGCTACAGGGATGGCGGTATTAATCGCCATGATACGCGGCTTTGTCAGACACTCGGCCAATACCATTGGAAATTTCTGGGTGGACATGACGCGTAGCGTTATTTACATACTCATACCGCTTTCCCTGATTCTGGCGTTGGCTCTTGTATCACAGGGGGTAGTTCAGACCGTCAGCGGATACACAAATGTTTCGATACTGCAACAGGTTCACTTTCCAAACAACCAGCCCTCAGCTGAACAAACGTTGGCACTTGGCCCTGCCGCCTCGCAGGTTGCCATAAAACAGCTTGGTACAAACGGAGGCGGGTTCTTCAATGTTAATTCTGCACATCCCTTTGAAAACCCCACTCCGCTTTCAAACTTCCTGGAAATGCTTTCCATCCTCCTCATCCCTGCAGCATTGTGCTACACCTTCGGCAGGATGGTGGGAGATACGCGTAAAGGCTGGGCATTACTTGCAGCTATGACGATTGTATTTGTCGCGGTACTGGCTATAGTTGTTGTGGCGGAACAGGGTGGTAATCCGGCCATATCCACGCTTGGCATCGATCAAACAGCCAGTAACGCCCAGGCCGGTGGCAACATGGAGGGTAAGGAAGTCCGTTTCGGAATTGCTAATTCAGCACTGTGGGCAACTGCGACTACTGCAGCCTCGAACGGATCGGTAAATAGTATGCTTGATTCATTCACTCCTCTGGGCGGCTTGTTCCCTATGTGGCTGATGCAGCTTGGTGAAGTAGTGTACGGGGGTGTGGGATCGGGGCTTTACGGTATGCTGACCTTCGTCATCATAGCTGTATTCATAGCCGGGCTGATGATCGGGCGTACACCTGAATACCTCGGCAAGAAAGTTGAAGCCTATGAAATGAAGATGGCTTCCCTGGTAATACTGATACCAATACTTACAGTCCTGTTCGGCACAGCCATCGCCGTGTCAATCCCTGATGGCAGAGCTGCAGTATTTAACCCGGGCGCCCACGGTTTCAGTGAGGTTCTGTATGCATTCTCTTCTGCCGGCAATAATAACGGCAGCGCCTTCGCGGGCCTTGGAGCCAATACGGGCTTCTATAACACTGCACTGGGCTTCGCGATGCTTTTTGCCCGTTACTGGACAGCTATCCCTGTATTAGCCATCGCCAGTTCACTGGCACGGAAAAAAATTGTTCCGGCCGGTCCCGGGACGCTCCCCACGCATACGCCGCTCTTTATTATCTGGCTGATTGTCGTAGTCATAATAGTGGGCGCCCTCAGTTTTTTCCCTGCTCTGGCTCTTGGACCTATTGCAGAATACCTGATGATGAGGTAACGGATAATATTGATGATCTTATTCTTTTGCACATGCAAATTTGATAAGCGGAAAAATCAGTGATGGAACATCCAAAAAAACAACGCGGGCTCGGTCTCAGGATGTATCGGCGTGCCCTGGTTGATGCGCTGATTAAACTCAATCCGCTGTGGATGGCACGCAACCCGGTTATGTTCGTGGTGGAGGTTGGCAGCGTGCTGACAACTATTCTGTGGATACAGGCACTGTGCGGTTACGGTGAGGCCAGAGCTGGTTTTATTGGAGCCATAGCTTTCTGGCTATGGCTGACCGTTCTCTTCGCCAACTTCTCCGAAGCCATCGCCGAAGGGCGCGGGAAGGCACAGGCCGAAACGTTGCGGGGCACACGGAAAGAAATGAATGCTCACAAGCTTAATAAGCCGGTTTATGGATCAAAATATGAAGTTATACCCTCAACCATGCTAAGAAAGGGTGATATTTTTATAGTGGAAGCCGGCGAGATTATCCCCAGCGACGGTGAGATAAGCCAGGGTGTGGCGCTGGTGGATGAAAGTGCGGTTACTGGGGAAAGCGCCCACGTTATCCGTGAATCCGGAGGGGATAGAAGTGCCGTGACCGGGGGAACCCGTGTACTGTCAGACTGGTTGATAGTCACTGTTACAGCCGATCCGGGCGAAGGTTTTCTCGATCACATGATTAGCCTGATCGAAGGCGCAAAGCGCCAGAAGACACCCAACGAGATCGCTTTAAATATTCTCCTGGCAGCCTTCACTATCGTCTTTCTATCCGTCTGCGCCACATTATTACCATTCTCTTTATATACTGTTGAAGTGAACCACCAGGGGACGCCGATTTCCCTGACCGTGCTCATCGCCTTGCTCATATGCCTCATCCCGACCACTATAGGGGGCTTACTGCCGGCGATCGGAATCGCAGGCATGGACCGTCTTATCCGCAGGAACGTTATCGCGTTATCAGGTCATGCCGTGGAAGCGGCAGGCGATGTCGATGTATTGCTATTGGATAAAACAGGCACTATCACGCTGGGCAACCGCCAGGCCATTGAATTTATACCCGTAGGTGGAATCAGCGACCTTGAATTAGCCGAGGCAGCGCAATTGGCGTCGCTGGCTGACGAGACACCCGAGGGTAGGAGCATAGTACTGCTTGCCAAGAGCAAATATTCCCTAAGGGGTACTGTGGGGGAGGATACTCAGAACAGGATGCGTTTTATTCCGTTTTCAGCGCAAACACGCATGAGTGGAGTTGATATCGACGGAATGAGTGTCCGCAAGGGCGCTGCAGACGCAATCACCCAATACATTAAAGAACTGGGCAAAGAGATACCCGCGGAGCTTAGCACAATTGTTGATAATATCGCCAAAGGCGGAGGCACCCCACTTGTAATTACGCGCAACGGGGATGCAATAGGAGTAGTGTACTTAAAGGACATAGTAAAAGGCGGTATCAAGGAACGTTTTATG
>JAPLHK010000095.1:17183-47762 GCA_026389715.1 Chloroflexota bacterium | reverse complement strand
GCGTTTGACCTCCTGCGGATCCGGGGGTTTAGCCTGCTGCACCGCGGACAAGGCCTTTGAGTGCGTGGGTGACCTTGGCAACAACCTGGGGATAGCGCCCTCTACAGTATCTCATCACCTCAAGGAGCTTTACCGCGCCGGCCTTATTAAGACGAGACGGCAGGGACAACACATCGAGTGCTGGGTTGATCCGAAGATACTGAGCACTTTATCCGGTTTCTTTAACCCGGCAGTTGAAGGTTAATTTTTTTTCGCCTATTATTCGAATTGTATCGAATTATAGTATTATAAAATTAAGGAGGATTCACATGGAAACAGAGTCAACAAAAACAACCGGCGCTCAGGGCGAGGCCAAAACCGGCAAGAAGGAGGGTTCCTTCATGGAGAGGTGCATGAGCTGCTGCGGCGACCCATCCAAAATGGAGGACATGGCCAAGATGATGAAAGACTGCGGTGGCGACCCGTCCAAAATGAAGGACATGAGCAAAATGATGAAGGACTGTTGCGGCGACCAATCCAAAATGGGTGACATGGGCAAAATGATGAAAGACTGCTGCAAATGAGCGCCTGATCCGGAAAGAATGCCCAAAGATTAAATTTACACAATATTCAACACTTAAATAATAAGGAGTTGTAACATGTCAGATGATATGATCAAATCAAAATCCGGCGAACGTATCGGTGTACGTGAAGAGAGGTCCAAAGGAGACCCTTTGCGGAGCCTCTTGTGGGGTTTGGCCTTCATAGCCCTTGGTTCTCTTTTGTTTGCGCACTCGCAAGGATGGTTAACGGATGATAAATGGTTCCCATATTTCCTGATAAGTGTTGGAACCATATGCGTGGCGGAGGTATTGATCCGCTATCTTCATCCATCCAATCCATCTTTCAGTTTCGCACGTTTAATCACCGGCGTGATTCTCATCTTCATAGGAGTTTCATTTGTTATTAATTTTGTCCAGTGGCTACCCCTGGTCCTCATCGTAGTGGGCATTACAATTGCAGTAGGCTTCTATGCAAAAGAAAATAATCACTCGATTTTTCAGTAAAATAGACCGCTAAGGAGAAATAAAATGGATTGGGGAATCGTAGTTTCAGTACTGGTAGCGCTGTATGGCGCTTCAAGAGCCGGGTACGCGCCGGCGGCAACAAGGGCTTCGAATTTCCTTGCTGCTCGCAGATGAAGTCATCACTGCAGTCACAGAAATAAGTCGAGGAAATTCGAGATGAGCAAAATCGAGCAAGCAAAGACTGCGTTCAGCCAGGGATTCAATTGCGCACAGGCCGTTCTTTCGGCCTTCTCTCCGGAATTCGGCCTTGACCCAGTAATGGCCTACAGGGTCGCCGCGGCGTTCGGTGGTGGTATGGGACACATGGGCGACACCTGTGGTGCTGTTACGGGAGCGTTTATGGTGATCGGCCTGAAATACGGCATGACGGTGTCCGATGGATCGCAATCACATCGGGATGCGTTCCGTAACGCCAGGGAATTCTCAAAGAAATTCAAAGAATTGCACGGGTCAATTGTATGCCGTGAAATACTCGGCTTTAACATCAGTGACCGCGAGGTATTCCGTGAGGCCCTACAGAAGGGTATCCCCCAGAAAATCTGCCCCAAACTCGTGCAGGATGCCGCCGAGATCGTGGAGACACTGATATAACGGCCCGGTCACAAACAGCATGAACCCCTCTCCCCTGCCAGGGAGAGGGGCCTTTATTTAAAGAGGTCATCACGAAGCCGCGTAGCGGCTGTGGCAATCTGCGTTCCCTGATGTATAATTCCTTGTTATGATCCCATGGTTCGTCGGTTCCGTCGTCCGCTACGAAGGCAAGAAATTCCTTGGTTTCACAGGTGACGTTGACCTCTCACGCATAGCCGCTGAAGGGATAACGCGCGGCGACCGTGTCTCCCTATACATTCACATACCGTTCTGCCGAACGCTCTGCCCGTTCTGCTGCTTCAACCGCTATCTTTTCAGGGAAGACCTGGCCCGCAGCTACTTCGCAGACCTGCGCAAAGAGGTCGATATGTATGCCGCGCTGGGTTTCAAATTCAACGATTTCTATTTCGGCGGCGGCACGCCTACGGTGCTCATGGACGAACTCTCCAGCTTTATTGCCTACCTGAGGTCGAAATTCGAGGTAAAGCGTATCTCGCTTGAGACTACGCCACGTGAACTGACGCCGGAGACCATCGCTCAACTTCAGGAATCAGGCATTAACCGGCTGTCGGTCGGCGTGCAGAGCTTCGAAAACACCCTGCTCAAGGCCATGGGCAGGACACTGTTCAAGGGCGAGGACTCCATAGAGAAGCTTAAACTGGCGCAAGGCAAATTCGACACCGTCAATGTTGACCTGATGTTCAACTTTCCCACCCAGACGCTGGATCAATTCAAATCTGACCTCCGTATATTCAAGGACATTGGCAGCGACCAGGCCACCTTCTACCCGCTCATGCCGTCACCGCACAAGCTGGACGCCCTAACCAGAAAGTTCCGCCGCGTGGATACCTCGAGGGAGAAGCAATTCTACGACATCCTCCTTCGTGAGTTGCTCGATACCGGCTACAAAGCCTCCACCGCCTGGTGCTTTTCGCGCGGAGACCTCATGATAGATGAGTACATCATCGATTACGACGACTATATCGGCATAGGGGCAGGTTCGGTCAGCTTCCTGGGCGGCGATTTCCTGGTCAACTCCTTCTCCCTGGACGGCTATCACAAGCTGACCGCCGAAGGAAAGCTGCCCGTTGTGCGCATGCGCCGCCTTTCGGATACGGAACACTGCCGCTACTACATGCTGACCAGGTTCTTCGGCATGGGCTTAAATACCATGCAGTTCAAACGGCGCTTCGAAGCTGATATACACTTAAAGCTATGGGCTGAACTGCTCTTTTTCAAGGCCGCGGGCATCGTCAAAGAGCACGACGGCCTCATCTCGGTAACAAGGACTGGCATGTACCCGGTAGGCACCATGATGAAGGAATTTTTCGCGTCGCTCAACACGCTGCGTGAGTATTGCATTGAGAGCGGGATTTAAACCCTTACACCAGCATATACCCAAAGGCCTTCTTGCTGATTATCCTCGCCGGCTGCGACGGTTCCGGTTCCACTTTTTCCCGCAGGCGGTGAACGAGCTGGTCGATCGTGGCGTCGGAGATACCTGCGAGGTCCACGCTCTCCGGCCAAACCGCCCTGATTATCTCGTCACGGGAACACACCTGGCCGGCGTTGTCGTGAAGGTATAACAAGAGGTCGTATTCCTTTCGTGAAAGCATTACCTGTTGCCCGTCTACTCTTGCCTCTTTTTTCCTTTCATCTATCTTCAGCCACGCCACCGCCGCAGCCTTTCCTTTACCAACGGCTTTCTTTTTATCGCCGGTCAATACGTTGGTGCTCTCCGATTCCTTGAATACTATAACCACATGGCCTTCATCACCGTCAAACCCAAGGCCGATGCGGCTGTTATGCTTGAGCGAGTACAGCTTGCCGGGAGCAATACGGTCACCGTCCAGCATGGAGCCGTTGGTACTGCCAAGGTCCTGCAGCAGGTATTTCCCGTCCCTGAATACTATTTCAAGGTGACGCCTGGAAACGACTTCATCGTTCAGTTCAATATCAGGCACGTACTGGGGCGTACGCCGCCCTATGATGGTATTGGCCTTGCTGATGGTGAATATCTTCCCGGCATCACCGGCATCACCTTTCTTAACCGTAATAAAAGCCTGATTCATCTATTTATTATCGCCTACGCCGGACGGGCTACGTTGCAGTATAATATAACAAAGACTTTCGTCACGGAGTTCAGCATCTGTCAGGTTTATATTAGGTATTCGTCAGTTACCTGTCAAGCGGTTTAATCTATAATGAAGTAGAGTTCCATGATCAAAGGAGAAGAGAACTGAATGCAATGCCAGGTATGCGGCCAGGGGAATGCCGCAGATGAGAAAATATGCTGGAAATGCGGGGCTATGCTCGCCTCGCAGCAGGCCGACCGGGCGGACAGCGGCACTAACTGCCCCCAATGCGGCAGCCTGAATAACGCCGCCAGCTTTTTCTGCTATAACTGCGGGAGGTATTTTGCCGACGGCGATGAAGTTCCCGCCTCAAACGGCACCGGCAAAGCGGAGCCAGGCGCCGTGCAATCGCCACCAATCCCGCGTGCCCGTCTGCTGATGCCCGGTGGTTCCGAGATACTGCTGATGGGCGCACCCACATTCATTGAGCGCAGCGATTTGAACGGCAAAGTGCCCCAGGATGTATTGATGAGCATATCCAGGCAACATATGCTGATAACCTATGACAGCGGCGCCTATTACCTGCAGGACTATGGACGCGACGGTACAGGCAGCACCAACCACACCAAGCTTAACAGGATCGATATACACCACAAAGGAAGGCAGGCGCTCAAGGACGGGGATCAAATCGAGCTTTCCCGGCAAACGGACGCCACGCTTACTTTTAAATTAGTATAAATAAAGCCAGGCGGAGAAATGGAAATTGGAAACAGGTTATAGCTGGGATACGGGGTTGGCAAGAAAGCTGAACGAGGACAGCGTCTTCTGCGGCACCTTCGAAATCAGCACCCACGCAGAGAAGGTTTCCGCCGGACTGTTCGCCGTAGCCGACGGTATGGGTGGGCATAGCGCCGGGGAGATAGCCAGCAACATCGCTATCAAGTCTTTCTGTACGGAAGTAATAGCCGGACTGCTGGATCAATCACCTGCGTCACCCCTCACCATCCTATCCGACGCCTTCAGCAAGGCCAATAACTCGGTACTGGCGGCGTCCAGGGAAAAGTCGCTGGAGGGCATGGGCACGACACTCACCTGCTCCCTGCTTATCGGCCCCGATATGTACGTTGCCCACGTCGGGGATTCCCGCTGTTCCATCATCAACAGCAGGGAAATGCTTCAGGTCACCATGGACCATTCGGTCGTACAAAAGCTCGTTGACGAGGGGCTTATCACACCCGATGAAGCCCTCTCCCACCCGCGCAAGAACGAGATAACGCGCGTCCTCGGCTATTATGCTGACGCTAAACCTGACCTGATTCACGTGAAACTGTATGCCGGGGATAATATATTGCTTTGTTCTGACGGCCTCTGCGGGGTGCTGCCGGCCGGGATTATAGCCAAAACCGTGCTCGCCGCAGGCAGTGCAGAACAGGCCTGCAGCGAACTTGCCGAACAGGCCAACCTGGCGGGCGGCCCCGACAATATATCGGCCATCGTCATCAAACCTTCCAACCTGCCGTCGTGGCAGGCGGTTATCAACGTACATACGAGCGCAGGTGCCGTATAATGGATATCACCCCTGTTATCGTCTTTATCGCACTGGTTTGCGCAGGCATACCGGTTGCCGTGGCAGTCATACAGAACTCCAGAAAGCAACCGGCCGGAAGTCCGGCAGCGGTGCATCCTGTACAGGCTAAGCCGTCAGCCGTTGCTCAACCTATCAACGGACGATACGAATTAAAGCCGCAGCCATATAAGCAGGGCGGTATGGCAACCATCTGGCTGGCAAAAGAGAGGGGCACCAACAGGAACTGCATCATCAAGACGCCGCGCCGCGGCACCAACATCGACAATGTCTACCTGGATAAGCTTATGCAGGAGGCCGGCTACCTTAAACGGCTGAGCCATCCCAACATCGTCAAATACCTCGACGATTTCTATCTGAACGGTGAATTTCACCTGGTCCTGGAATATATCAGCGGCGAAAACATGATGCCCTCTTCTCCAAGGTCATCCCAGGGCGAACAAAAGATAGTAGACTGGGCCCGCCAGCTTTTGGATGCGCTCGCCTATATCCACAGCGCGGGCATAATACACAGGGATATCAACCCCAAGAATATCATGCTCAGCAATGATGGCCAGGTCAAGCTGATCGACTTCGGCACGGCCAAGGGATTGAACGGCAGTATCAGAGAAAGCGGGGCTAAGGACCCGTTTACGCAGATTGCCAACAAAGGATTTGACATACCCGAACTATTCATGGGCGGTGAAAGCGACCAGCGCTGCGACCTCTGCGGTTTGGCCCAGACCTGTATCTACCTGCTTACCCTGCGCCAGCCTAATGACCTCTGCGCCAGCGTGGTAAATGCGAACTGGCCGCGCTCTTACAGTGAGGCCGCCACCCTGTCCAATTACCTGATCTCAAGCGGGGTTTCGAAACGGACTTCCCGTTGCCTGGCCCAGGCCGTGATGTTTTCACCGGGCAGCAGGTTCGCCAGCGCACACGCTATGCTGGCCGCGCTTTCACCGGCCGGCATTCCTGCTGCCCCAAGCCCGGAGGTGGTTAGATGAGGCTAAGCATTATCTTTGCAGTCTTGCTGTCGTTTATAGCGGTTACAACGGCAATCGCTTGCTTACCCATATCGGCCTGGGCGGTGGGAGCGCCGACCGATAACTATACGATACCCGATATACCCACAGATAACACCACGCCCGATGAAATTAAACCGGACGTAAATTTTCTGCTGGATGGACCCTCATTACAGGCCAAAAGTGCCCCTCCAGGTGTAATAGCCGCCTTCACATCCGTACCTGAGCGCGATAAAAACCGTATTACCGCCGACGATAAATGGTTCCTGGATATGGATATCAACGAGCCCGGCTGGATATACATCTATGAATACTACCCGCAGGGCAGCAATCCTGCCGGCAAATGGGTTGCCTTCAAATGGCACCTCAAGGAAAGCGGGGTATGGAAACTCGGGCCTTTCAGCGCAACTGCTGATGAGCCGGAAGGTCAGCATATTTACAGGATATGGTTCTACTCGGGCGGGCAGTGGACCGGTGAAGATCCCTCGTCGCAAAATATTAACGCTATCACCTGGACTTATTCTCTGAACACTCCTCCTTTTAAAATCGTCTCCTTTGAAATAAATCCTCCGGCCATTAACGCCGGTGAAGGTACGCTGCTTTTTTGGGAGGCGCAGGGGGCAAGTTCCGTGGAGATATCAGGCCTGGGCACTATGGCCGGTACGAGTGGAACGGTTATGATAAAGCCCGCGGCTACCACTATTTATGTTTTAACAGCGCGGGACGCAGCCGGGGAAACATTGTCCCGGTCAGCTACGGTCACAGTCAGTCCGGTCCCCTTTGCCGAACAGGCCATGAAATTCCTGGGCAACCCGGTGATACTGATTGTGCTGCTGGCAGCAGCTGCTATCATAGTTATGGCGTTTATGCTGGTGCGCAGGCGGCATGCCGAGCAAATCGATGCTAAAGAGACTTTATCTTTACCAGTTCTACAAACCCCGGAAAAGCCGGTAGAGTACCGGCCCCAGGCTGCCACAAAGGCGATACTGGAAGTGCCGGACGGACCGGATATAAAAATTGCGGGCAGCAGTAAAACGGTAGGCAGGGCTGACCTGGCAAGGAATTTGGAGATTGACAGGCTGAGCCTTGTCTCACGACAGCACTTCCGCATCACCTTCAGTGATGAGCAATACTTTATCGAAGACCTGGGCAGCTCCGGGGGTACCAGCCTTAACGGCGCGGACATACGGGAAAGCGGAGCGGTCAGCCTCAAAGATGATGACCTTATCGAAACGGCAGGCGCCGTCAAATTGAGATTTCACATACTCCCATAAGCCCTCCCTACGTGCAAGCAGTACGCCGCCGCAGGTCCAGCGCCGAATTCTTCATTGTAAGAAAATTGTCAGCGAACTGTCAGCCTCCAGTCAAGCAGCAGGCACATAGCCGGCGTATATTAGTAACGTAATATGAATTATTGTATACGGGAGGCAAATCCCCCCATGAAAAATATATATTTAATAATGCTGATCTTGACCGTAACGGCGGCAAGCATATTTGCTTCACTTTCGCCGGTGCAGGCCCAGCCCTCTCCGCCTGTCAGCCCGGAGACTTCCTGGCAGCCTCCGGATGAGGGTAGTGAGTCACTGGCGCCATCCGTCGGCGTCGATACTTACCGCCAGACCTGGCCTAACCTGCAAATGCTCGCCCCATTACCGGTTCCGCCCGGCGTGTCCGGTTCGATCACCAATGCTTATCTTGTCAACAGCTACGGGCAACTCCTGTCAAATTTATATAGTAATGGTATTTGTTACCTGGTAGTATCATTTAACAGCCCGGGCTATTTTTACCTGTGGGAATATTATCCTTCCGGCGCCAATACATACGGCCACTGGTTGATTTACAGGTGGTACCGTCCTTATGCAGGTGTCTGGAAAATCGGGCCTTTCACGGCCAGTTCCTGGGACCCGGACGGCAGGTATATCTGGAAAATGTGGTTCGTCAGCAGCGGCTTCTGGTCAACGCGCACGCTCAGCTTCGATTACGCCAGGGGCTATAATCCATATGGTATCCCAGGTCCCGTGCCGCAGCCCATCTATCCTCCTGTGATTAACTCTTTCAGCGCGAATTTACCCTCGGTTGAGCTCGGCCAGACCGTCACCCTGACCTGGACCACCAGCAATGCCAGCAGTGTAAACATATCGCCCGGCATAGGCGCCATGGGCACATCGGGTTCCACTACGGTAACCCCCACTGCAACCACATCATATACTCTGACAGCTACCGGCAAGACCGGCAGCCCTGTATCTTCTTCAGCTACGGTTACTGTGCTGCCGCGCATACCACCCGGCATCAGCGCAGCCGAGGCTAAAATACAGGGCTGGCAATCGACGACACGATCCTGGAACGCCCCCGCTGCCACGCAGGTATCGATAAGTGGCGTGGGGTCTTTTGGTTCGAGCGGCACCACGCAGGTCAAACCCGAAGAGACCACCGCCTATACGCTCACCGCTACCTATATCGACGGCACAGCTCTCATTGCATCCGCCACAGTTACTGTTGAACAACCGCCGTACCTGTTGTACGGTTTAATAGCATTGCTGGCAGTAGCTGCTGCCATAATAGTTGCCCTGCTGGTCAGGCGGCAGTCTGCCGCGCCAAAGGCACAGGCCGCAGGTACCAGGCCAGCCGCCGCAACAGAGTCCGCGGCCACATTAGCGGCGGGCGAGTCTCCATCAAATACATCGGTCATTGAAGCCCCTGCCGCCAGGCTTGCTATGCCCGACGGCAGCGAAGTGCTACTGGCAGGCAACGCCCGTTCACTGGGCCGCAAGGACTTTGAAAAATTCCTGGCCCCCGACGATGTTTCTTACATCTCCCGTCAACATATCAATATCTGGTTTGAGGAAGGCAAATACTATATCGAGGACCGCAGCAGCACCAACGGTACAAAGGTCAACGGAACGGACATTAAAGATACCGGCAGGCACGTCCTGGAGGACGGCGATGCCATAGATCTGGCTGGTAAATTAAATATAACATTCAAAATGTAGACACCCAAGGAGTTTAAAATGAATCTAACAAAAATCACCATGTCCCTGGCAACGGCGCTATTGTTGTGCAGCGCGTTCTTACTTCCCGTGAAACCAGCCGCAGCGGTGAATAATACACCGGGTGAAACGGGCATCACCTGGCAGGCCGATGACGCTCCGGTTACACCGCCGCCATCTGCTCCTGATGCCCCTGTCACAACGGCTTCCGAGCCGGCCGATACCCAGTTACCTACATACCCAACTGATGAGGTTGCGGTCACACCGCCGCCGCCTGCTCCTGATACCTCTATTGCACCAGCAGTGGCGCCAACCGATGCGCCTTTACAGCCAACACAGTTATTAGCGCAGGCCGATGACGCTCCGGTTACGCCGCCGCCGTCTGCTCCTGAGCCCCCAGCTTCGACGCTAACCACTCAATCTGCACCTTCGGGTCCGTTACCTCCACCTTCAGGTTCGGGTCCACTACCTCCTCCACCGGGTTCGGGTACATTACCTCCACCGCCAGGTTCTGGTCCATTACCTCCTCCGTCAGGTTCTGGTCCATTACCTCCTCCGTCAGGTTCTGGTCCATTACCTCCTCCGTCAGTTTCTGGTCCACTACCTCCACCACCAGGTTCGGGTCCACTACCTCCTCCATTAGGTCCGCATCATTTACCTCCTCCGGGGCCGGGTCCAACACCTCCACCGACTCCGCCGACTCCACACCCCCACCCTCACCCCCGCCCACCGACGCCGACACCGATATATCCCTATTACCCCAATTACTCAGATCCCTATGTGTGGCCATACCCCTATGCTCGATGGTCGCCCTACATAGGTACTTATCCCTATGAAACAGTGATTGAGACACCTCAGCCAGTTTATAATCCGGAGATAAGCTCATTCACCGCTGATCCTAGTTACATTCAGCCCGGCCAATCGGCTGTGCTGACGTGGACGGTGAACAATGCCAGCAACGTTACCATATCCCCCTCCGTAGGCTCGGTGCCCAATACAGGCGTTTACACGGTAATGCCTGCATATACCACCACTTATACACTGACAGCCAGCACCACAATTACCGTGGCGCAGTATTATTCAACATACGGCACCGGCAGCAGCGTTGGCGCTGTCGACACAAGCAGCACCGCTTCAACAGGAACGAATGGAGTAGTTACCAGCGGCGTCAGCGCCGGCGGCAGTCCCGCGCTCAACCTCTGGCTGCTGTACGCCTTGATGATCGCGCTGCTGGCCGCCGGCGCAGGCGTGATAATTACGCTGCTGGTAAGAAAGCCGGCCAAAGCCTACGTGGGAACCGCTGCCGGAACGCGCGCGGGCTACCTGTCTTCTTCCACCGCGCCTGCAGCCACTTCACCCGCTTCCGGCATACCGATGACCACGCCGCTGGCAGCCGGTCCGTCGGCCAGATTCACTTCAGAGGGCGGCAGGGATGTATCCCTTAATGCCGCGGGGCAGAGTGTGGGACGCACCGACCTGCACGGGTTGGCCGGGTCAGGTAAGGCTGATCTTATATCCCGCCAGCACTTCTCCCTCAGCCATGAAAACGGCGATTACTACATCGAGGACCGCGGCAGTACCAACGGCACCAGGCTGAACGGTTCAGAGATACGAGGCAAGGGCAGGCAACTGCTGAAAGACGGCGATAAGATAGACATCGCCGGCGCTCTGACAATCACTTACAAATCCTGAACAAACCAATAAGGCCGGCGGCCTATTAGGGCCGCCGGCCTTTCATTGCTGTTCCCGGTATTAATGGATACTACCTTTGTGTTTCGTAAAACTGCTTAACCGTCGTTTCCATATCCTTCTTGCTGCCGAACCCGCCGCTTTTAATATCACGTATCACCGAACCTGTATCCAGCAGGAGTGCGGTGGGTATGGTCCTGAACTGGCAGCCGCTGACCAGGGTCGCCGTCGGATCGATGTAAACCGGCACGGATAAACCGTATTTCTTTATCCATTCCTGGACGTCGGCCTGTTTCTCGCTGCTGGCGACCATGAACATAATCATGTCCGTGCCCTTCGGCCAGTTAGCGTAAATATCATTCAGGAAGATAGCCTGCTGCATGCAAGTAGAGCAGGAAGTCTTGGCGAAAACGATGAATACCTTTTTGCCCAGGATATCCCTGTTGGTGAAATCCCCGCCCTGAAATGTCTTGAAGGTAAAATCCGGTATCCGGCAATTGATCTTGCAGCAAACCGGGGAGGCCGGGGGTGTGTTGAACGGCGCCAGTGTCTGCTGTTCGGCCTCATCATAATCGGTCACCGATTTTATACTGACGCTATAGTGCGTATCCGGGCGCAGTCCATCCAGCCTCACTTTATGCTCGTAAACCAGGGTTTTATCGGATTCCGTGTCGGTCACGCCCGACTTGTCCTCGCCATAATCCACCTGGCTTGTGGCCGGTTTATTGGTTATCCAGTGTACCGTTGCAGCCGAACTGGCGATATCGTATACATCGATATTCGATATAGCGAACTTAACGCCCTGGGCGCTGGCTGCGGTTGTCGTAATTATGTAATCCTGTGATATGGCTTCAATTCCGCAGCAGTCAACCGACCTGACCCTGAAGTGATAGGCCGTCTTGGGCTGCAGGTTCTGAACAACTGCGCTGTGCGACTCAAGCAGGGTAAGTTCCGGTGCAGTCTTATTACCATAAGTTGCCAGCGGCCCGTATTCCACCTGCCCTGTAGCCGGCCTGCCGGTCTTCCACGCTATGATTACATGGTCACCATATATGGCAGGCGGATCGACTGTCACTATGGCCAGTGGGTTTGCTTCCGCCTCCTGTGCCTGTGATAAAACGGTCCGGATTTCATTGGATGCCAGGGCATAACCCTCACGCCCGGCCAGGCCGGAGTTCCAGCTTACCATCCCAACCATCTCGCCGGCTTTGCTGATGATTGCGCTGCCGGCAAGCCCGGGGTCGAGCGCGGCATTTGTCTGCAGGTAATTTATGCCCTCTGCCTTGTTCACAGCAGTAACAGCACCTTTCAGGGTAACCGCTTTTGAATCACCGGGAAAATATCCTGTAGCCGTGACCTCATCCCACAGGTGTACCAAATCGGAATCGCCTAATAAAACAGCTTTCAAAGCGGGATAATTTCCCTCCATCTTTATGATGGCTATACCCCTCGCGCTGTCCACGCAGATCACCCTGCCCCCAAAACTCGTCCCCGGTTTTATCTCCACAGAAATGGAGTTAGCACCGCCGACCGCCTGTGCCCCGGTAACAACATAACCTCCCTTATCCACGATGATCCCTGTAGCGATCACATCACCTGCAGATACCCTTACCAGGGAGTCTGCTGCGCCGTTTCCCCCGCAGGAGGACAGGATTAAAGACAGCAGGACAAGCGGCAATATCCCTTTCATGATCAGCCGGGCGTGACCGCGCCGCAGCATTTGTACACACACAAGTGAAGGCATCACTTTATCGGCACGTTGCCGGTTTGAAGGTCCGGCCTCACTATATGGTCCATGAATTGCCCGATGTGCGCGTTCATGATCTTTTTCATCTCTTTTACGATGCCCCTGCCTTTATTCAGGCTTTTGGCAAAGGCGATGGCCTCTTTTACGGTTTCATCCGCCGACGGGCAGGCCTTGCGTATAATGTTGAATTTCTCCAGCTCGGCGGCCGTGAAGCGCTTGCCCGTGAGTTCGGCCTCCATAACCTTGTGCATGGGCATCATCCGCTTTATCAGCGCATCCATATACGGCAGGAATGGTATATTCAAATCCACTTCCGGGAAACAGAGGAAGCCGCGGTCGGCGCGCATGAACGCGAAATCGAAAGAGCATGCCAGGATGGCGCCCCCGGCGAAGGCGTGTCCGGTCAGCGCCGCCACAGTGATCATGGGATAAAAGGTCACCCGCCTGTACATCTTATCCTGTGTATCGAAGAACTTATCAATATCGGGATCCTTCCTGCCGATGGCCGGCACCAGCCAGTCCAGGTCCATCCCGTTGCACCAGATCTTCGGATCGGCGGCCTTGACCACCAGCGCATTGGCCTCGGTCTTATTTTCAATATCGTCAAGGGCCTTCAGTAATTCACCGAGGAAGGTGAGATTGATCCTGTTCTCGCCGCTGTTCATGGTAAGCACAGCGACATTTTCGTCAAGCGTCCATTCAACTAAGGGCATGGGGCATACCTCCGTAATAATAATTTGACGGCCGCGCTCAAGCAGTGCGGCCTTAATCTGCAGCGCTAATTATTATATAACAAAGAGCGGTGGTGTGCTTCCCGGAAAATCAGTTATAACGGTTATTGCCAAATCCCGCTAATTTATGCACAATTAAGCCCGGTCGCGGTACATTAAATTCACAAGAGGAGATTTAGATATGGATAACGTGCTGGTCATCGGCGCAGGTTTCATGGGCGGAGGCATCGCCCAGGTCGTGGCCCAGGGTGGATACACAGTTTACCTGCAGGACATTAACCCCGAGTCGCTGGAAAGGACCATGGCGCAGATCCGCTGGTCGACCGACAAGCTGGCCAGCAAGGGAAAGATCAAGGACAGCGCTAAAACAGTGCAGGACAGGATCAACGTGGTGAAAGACCTCTCAATCGCACCAAAATGCCAGTGGGTCATCGAGGTGGTCTTTGAAGACGAGAAAATGAAGAAGGACCTTTTCAAGGAGCTCGATGCCACCTGCCCGGTGGAGACCATCCTGGCTTCCAATACATCCAGCATACCCATCACCCGCCTGGCCTCCCTGACAAAGCATCCCGAGAGGGTGGCCGGAATGCATTTTTTCGGCCCGGTGCCCATGATGCGCCTGGTGGAGGTCATCAAGGGTGAGAAGACTTCGGACGCTGTATTCAAAAAGAGCGTTGATTTCATCAACTCTATCGGCCAGTACCCGGTGAAAGTGATGAAGGACATACCCGGCTTCATCATGAACCGCGTCAGCGGCGTAGCCTTCCGCGAGGCGCTCTCCCTTGTGGAGAACGGCATAGCCACGGTCGAGGACGTCGACAAGGGCATGCACTACGGTTTCAACTGGAACATAGGCCCCTTCGAGATCGCCGACAACGCGGGCATCGATACCTACGTGCGCGTGGGCAGGTCATTCGCGGCGCTGGGCGCCGGCGACATCGTGGCTGCCTCACCGCTCATGGAGAAAATGCTCAAGGCCGGACGGTTGGGCAGAAAAGTAGGCAAGGGGTTCTACGACTACACTCCCGATGGCAAGCAAGTGCCGTTCGACGTCACTAAATTGTAGCCGGTATTAGTTTGGGGCGGGTTTTTACCCGCCCCTACAGGTCTATCGTAAGTCCCTCGTAACCCACCTCTAGTTCCATCTCCAGCAGCTTGCCTGCGTCCGCGATCTCTTGCCCCAACTCCTCTTCGTAGAGCACTGACAGGTGGGTAATTATCACCCGCGGAATATAGCCATTCAGATTGCGGAAATGCTGCAGTTCCTGCGCCAGCAACACCGGCGTCAGGTGGCGCAGCCTGATCATGTCCTCCTCCATCCTGTTGAGTCCCGTGACCTCGATGAACAGCACATCCGGCGTGACGCGCTCCCAGCACTCTGACAACCCGTTGCCGGTATCACCGGTGTAAAAGATGCTTCTCCCGTCCTCTGCTTTAACCAGGTAACCGACCGCGGGGACCGTGTGGCTTACCGGCACGGGCACAATTTCATGGTTTTGGATAAAAAGCCGCTGAAAGGGCGCGATGGGCTTGAGACTAAGCCTCGGTTGATCTTTTGACGGCCATTGCGTGTAGTCCCGGTACATCTTGCCGTCCAGCAGGTAGAGGTAAACGGCCTCCAGTGTATCAGGCAGGCCATAAACGTCAACGGTCGAAGGCGGCAGGCTGTCGTTGGCGCCCAGCATTACCAGGTCCTTGGTATGGTCGAAGTGGTGGTGGGTCAAAAGCACCGCCCTAATCCGCTGCTGCTTATCCAGCGCCAGCGTGGAGGTCAGTCCTCCGGCATCCAGCGCTATCTCATCATCTATCAGCAGGCAGGGCAACCTGAACCGGTCGGTCTCGGTATTATGCGCGCCGAGGATCTCGATTTTCATTTATATAAACCCCCGCTTTAGGATTGCTTCGCTGCGCTCGCAATGACAGTATAAAAATGGGGCTCGCAGTGATATTTAATTACAGATAGCATAAAAGACCACCAGGTAGTGCAATACCGCGCCCGCGATTACCAGCAGGTGGAAAATCTCATGGAAGCCGAAGACGCCCGGGAAGGGATTGGGCTTCTTGATCGCGTAAAATACCGCGCCCAACGTATAGGCTACGCCGCCGGATAACAACAGCCACAGGGAACGCAGCGGCATGGTTGTAAGCAGGGGCCCCCAGGCCAGCGGTACAAGCAGCATCCAGCCCATCGCGACATAGATCACCGTGGTCAGCCAGCGCGGGCCGTGTATATATACAAGCTTGAAGACCAACCCCAGTATGACCAGTAGCCACTGTGCGCCGATGATACCCCAGCGCCACCAGCCGTCCAGGTAGATATAGCAGATGGGTGTATAAGTTCCCGCTATCATGAAGAAAATTGCTATATGGTCCAGCCTGCGCCAGGGGTTGCGGTCGTCCTCACCTGCCTTTTGCCCGTGATAGATGGCACTGCAGGTAAAGATAAAAACAGCGCACAGGCTGTATATGCTGGACAGGACGACTTTTGTCACAGAACCTGAGGAATTGCACAGCAGTACGATATAACCGGCCAGCGACGCTACCGCTCCCAATAGATGGGAATAGAAGTTTACCAGATCAGACTTTTGAAACGCCATAAATATACTCACTCATGTCATTCGATTGCTTCGCTTCCTGCCACGCCTTCGGCTCGCGGCTTAGGCTCATCGCATAGACATTTTTATTTGTTTTCAGCCATCCACGGCCGCAACCTGGGTATCCAGCGCGGCACGTTCTTCTTATAGGCGACATATTCTTCGCCGAACCTCTTCTCCAGCCCGGGTTCCTCGGAATACACGAAATAAATGTGGTTGATGCTGAAAAACAGCAGGAACCATATGAAAATGCCAGCTGAACCGAAGGCGATCGATTCACCCAGCAGGGTCGACAGGACGCTGGAAATCATGGAGTTGCGCACATGCCGGTAAGGGCCTATGATAACCAGCTTTTTAGTAGGCGACCAGGGCGCCAGAGTACCCCTGCCGATATTTATAAATAGCCAGTTGGTCACGGAGAGGTAGTAAAGCCCGTTTCCCATCAGCACCGAACCCGCCAGCACGACCACGGCATCCCAGGGCCACCCCAAACCCCAACCGATCCTGAAGCCTGTTGCCCACACTATGCCCGCCGGGATGATTAGCAGAACGGTGAAAGGCAGGATAAACGACTTGACCTGGTTAGCAAATGATTCTTTCATTAGTTCAGTTATTAGCATCAATTGTATTTAATTCCCTCAACTATGGCAATTCCCCGCATGATACAATAACCACCGTGAAGACCGGCCTTATCCACTGCGGGGACTGCCTTGTTAAGCTGAAGTCTTTCCCTGCTGATTGCGTGGACCTCATCTATATCGACCCGCCCTTCAATTCCAACCGCAACTATAACGCCTCCGGTAACAATGATGAAAAAAGGCAGTTCCGGGACAGGTTTGAAAGCGTTGCCGGCTACATAGCTTATATGAAGCCTCGACTCAAGGAACTACACCGCGTGCTCAAGCCAACCGGGAGCTTCTATTATCACTGCGACTGGCACGCCTCGCATTACGTCAAAGTACTGCTGGATGGCGAAGATTTATTCGGCTACGGCAATTTCCAGAACGAAATAGCCTGGTGTTACAGGTCGGGAGGCGCCAGCCCCAAAAAACGGTTCTCGCGCAAGCACGATATTATCCTCTTCTATTCCAAGACCGCCGATTATACATTCAACGGCCTGAGGGAGAAATCCTATAACCGCGGCCTTAAGCCATACCGCTTCAAAGGCGTCAGGGAATTTGAAGATGAGGCCGGCTGGTACACGGAGGTAGGGATGAAAGACTATTGGGAGATAAACATGGTGGGCAGGACCAGCCGTGAAGCGGTACGACCCTGGCTGTGGCCCAAAAACTGAACCGCAAGTGGATCGGCATCGATATCTCCCCGGCGGCCTGCAAGCTGGCCACCCGGCGCCTGCACCAACTGCGCCTATAGCCTGCGGATCGCCCCGATCACAATATCGGGGCGGTCGGTCATGATTATGTCGATGCCGCAGCGCAGTGCCCGTCTCAGGTCATCCTCGCTGCCGCTATCCCAGGCAAAAACGAGTCCACCACTATCGTGCGCCGTTTTTACCGTTTCTGCGCTCACTGCATTGCCACGCACCTGCGTAAATCCCCCCATTTTATGCCCCGGCGGGGTAGCGCCCGCACCGGAAAGGTCACTGATGACGGCACAGGTGAAATCGGGGGCGAGATCCGACAGTCTGGCGATCAGCGCGGCATCGAAAGAAACCAGTACTGTGAAAGCTGCATCCACCTGCCGGCGCAGGTATGACAGGAATTGATCCAGCGACCTGACCTGCTTGAGCTCCACCAGCAGCACCAGTCCCGTGCCCAGCACTTCCAGCGCCTGCTGCAGGGTTGGGATCCTGTAGCCGCCACCAACCCTCAACCGCTGGATATCTTTCAATTTGAGGCTGCTGATACTTTTGCCATTAATGCTGTCATCGTGGAAGACCACGAATTCTCCATCGGCGGTCTCCTGCACATCGAATTCCACACCGTCCACCCCGATTTCGCGGGCAGCGCGGAAGGCTTCCAGCGTGTTGTCCGGGAAGTCCCGCGTGAACCCGCGGTGAGCGATTACAAGGGGCTTCTTCACGTTATTTGTCGAGTATGGCTATGGCATCCATCTCCACCAGGGCATCCCGGCTAAGCAGTTCCTTGACTACGATGCCGGTGGAAGCAGGAAAGCTGTTGCCGAAGTACTCGCGCCTCACCGCTACAGTGCCTTTGTAGCCCTCCTTGCTGCGGATATAATCGCACGTCCAGACCACGTCATCAAAGGTGGCGCCCACCGTATCCAGGACTACCTTCAGTTTCTCATAGATGGTCCTGTACTGCTGGACTATGTCACCTTTGATGACCAGCTTGCCGGTCTCCGCGTCTATCTCGGTGGCGTCATTGCCGGACACAAAAAGCATATTGCCCTTGCGTACCGCCGGGGCGAAGGTGAGATGTTCGTAGATCTCCCAGCCTTTGGGTATAATGGCCTGTCTTTTGCTCATGCATGCCTCCTCGCTATAATATTGGTTCACTAAATATATAACGGACTCTGACGGATACCAGGCCCGTCTATCCGGCCTTAAAAGCTGCGCGCAAAGCTGCTTCCGTCTCAAACGGGTCACTGCTGATCACGTTGGCGCCCCATAACTCCATTGCGGATATATCCGATGACATATTCCCGGCTCCGCCGCGGTCGAGCATCCTTGCCACGAACGGAAACCCCTCCCAACCCGGTACATAATCCAGCGGCGGGGAAACAATGCCAAGGTTAAAAGAGGTGACATTCAACCGGTCCCTAAAACACGCCAGCACCCTGTAAACAGCCGCTTTCAGGCTGTCGGAAAGGCTTCCAGCCAGAATCATCACCTCGTTGGGCTTGAGCGGGGTCAGGCAGGCCATTACTTTAGCATCACCGGCACTGAAGCCCAGGCATAGTGCCTGGTGCAGGTCAAAGAGGTCATCGAAGTAACCGCTGCCGTATCTGGTACCGTATTCGCTGGCAGCTTTTCGCAGGTGTTCAATCTTGGCATAGTGCGAGCCGCGCCCCAGCACCACCTGAGCATGACCATGAGAGATGCTGGCGCCGGCCCGGTTATTACAGTTCCAAAGGAAAAGGCCATAGCGTGCGGCAGGGTCGTAGTCATGAGCAAGCTGCATCCACCTCCAACCAGTATCGATGTAATCTGCAACCTCATTGCAACCAAAATCCAGCGGATCTGCATTTTTGAATATGATTACGCAGTGGTATAACTCACAACTGGCCACGTTGCCCGCGGTGACGCAGTATTTGCCCTGCACCCTGCCAAAGGGGTTCTCAGTCGTCAGCTCTAACGGCTTCGCAAACGGGTCATGGTCACCCTGTTTTCCCGGCATACCGCCGGTACCGCTTCCAACAAAGTTCTGCGGCCGTAAGGAGCGCAGGGGATTGAAAAGAGACTGCTCAAGCGTGATGAGGTTGGTGACCCTGGCCACCGACTGTTTCGCGACCTTCCCAACCGACCCAAACTGGTGCTCTATCCACGGTAACATCTTCTGGGGCGGGCGTAAAACACCCGTAACTACGTCCACTGAAAAAATGCGGCTAAATATGCGCTGCTTATCAAGCGGGAGACCCGCTACCATACCGGGGAGCTGTTCAATCGAGGGCGTCATCTGGAAGCGCCTGCCCCATCTGAAATTAAACCGGGGCCTGCTTCGGCGATGCGGTCAGCCTCTCGATCAGATCCGGTGTTTCCTTCTGTCCCATGCCATAGCCTATTAGCAGCGCCAGCCTGTCCAGCATCAGCTTTGCACCGTCCAGGTCGCCTTTCTCAAGCAGCGGCAGCGACTTCTCCAGCAACTGGGTTTCCTCGTTTAGCTGGCAGGCGAACCCGCCCAGGTTGCCGCAGCAGGGCGCGATGGCCTCCGACCGCCACAGGTGGGCTGCTTTTATCTCGAGGATTTTCCTCAGTGCCTCTATGCCTTCCTGCCGGGTAGCAGGGTCGGCCAGCTTGCCTCTCGCCTCATTATACGTATCGATGTTGATTATCATCATAACTGCACCGCCTGAGCTTTATTTTAGCGCCGAAGCCTTAATGTTTGAAATGCCGTACCCCTGTGAATGCCATGGCCATGCCGAATTTATCGGCAGCCTCGATCGATAGCTGGTCGCGGATAGAGCCGCCGACCTGGATAATGGCTGTTACCCCGCCTTTGGCTGCCAATTCTACCGTATCCGGAAATGGGATAAAGGCGTCAGAACCCAGCACGCTGCCCTTCGCCTTATCCCCGGCGCGCTCCAGCGCGATTTGCGCGCTGACCGAGCGGTTAGGCTGCCCGGCGCCCATGCCCAGCAACGTGCGGTCTTTAACGATGGTAATGCCGTTGGACTTGATATGCTTTACTACTTTCCAGGCGAAGAAGAGGTCATCCCATTCCTTCTCCGACGGCTGCCGCTTTGTCACCACACCCGGCTTGAATTCCTCGTCGGTGTAAAAGTCTTTCATCTGCGCCAGGAACCCGCCGCTTATCGGCCGGAACTCTACGCTCCTGCCCTTGGGCGCACGGATTTCAGGCGGCATGGAAAGTAACCTGAGGCTCTTCTTGCGTCCCAGCAGGGCCAGCGCCTCATCAGTATAACCTGCAGTAATAATGACATCGAAGTGCGTCTTATCCACCTCGGTAGCCAGCGTAATATCCATAACCTTGTTTACCGCCACGATACCGCCGAAGGCAGCCATGGGATCGCCGGCCAGCGCCCTGAGATAGGCCTCAGGCAGGTTGTTATTGCTGCACAGCCCGCAGGCGTTGGTATGCTTGATAATAGCCACGGACGGCTCTTCAAAGTCGCTGACCGTGTTCCAGGCGGAATCGATATCGAGGAAATTATTAAAGGATAACTCGGGGCCGGAATGCTGCTTGACCTGGGTGATGCCCCACGGCTTCTGCCCGGCCACTTTCTCCAGGTAGAGCGCAGCATGCTGGTGGGGGTTTTCGCCGTAACGAAGGTTGTACATCTTGTGCAGGGCGATGGTCAGGTCTGAGGGGAAGGTTTCGCCTTCAAGCCAGTACTGGGAGATGGCGGTATCGTAGAGGGCTACATGCTGGAAGGCCTTCTGGGCCAGCTTCCTGCGGAAGGCCAGGTCCACCTGCCCGCTCCTGAGTTTTTCAACCAGCGTATTGTAATCAGCCGGGTCAACCACCACCAGTACGGCCGGGAAATTCTTGGCGGCGGCACGTATCATGGTCGGGCCGCCTATATCTATATTCTCCAGCGCATCTTCCATGGTTACGCCGGGCTTCGCCACCGTTTCAACAAAGGGATAAAGGTTGACCACCACCATATCGATAGGCTCGATCTTATGCTTGCCCAGTTCTTCCATATGCCCCGGCAGGTCGCGCCGTGCCAGTATGCCGCCGTGCACCATCGGGTGCAGCGTCTTAACGCGGCCATCTAATATCTCGGGAAATCCCGTGATATCCGATATGCCATGGACAGCCAGTCCGGCCGCTACCAGCGACTTTTTGGTGCCGCCGGTGCTGAAGATCTCTACCTTCAAATCCTGCAGTTGCCGTGCGAAATCGACCAGGCCGGCCTTATCGGATACACTCAGGATAGCACGCATAGAACACCCCTTTACCGTATTATCATTCTTTCGCTGCCATTGGACTTGACTATCTTGCCTATCTGCCGGGCATCCGCCACAGCAGATAACATCTTATCGGCAACCTCCTGCGCGCAGATGGCTACCATGCCGATGCCCATATTGAAAACGCGGTACATCTCCTCGTCCTTTATGCTGCCCCTTTTTTGAATGAGCTCGAAGATGGACGGCACCTGCCATGAAGAGCGGTCGATCTGAACTGAGTAACTTTCCGGCAGGATGCGCGGTATATTACCCACCAGGCCACCCCCTGTTATATGGGCCAGCCCATGTATCCGGTCCAGGAACGGTTTAAGGTCATTATAATAGCAACGGTGCGGTTGCAGCAACGCTTCGCCAAGGGTCCGGCCAAGCTCCGGATAAATCATCTTCAGGGAAATGGCGTCACGGTCTATGCCGAAAACTTTACGCACCAGGGAATACCCGTTGGTATGCAGGCCGCTGGATGCCAACCCCACCACAATATCGCCATCAACTATATTTTCACCGCTGATGACCCTGGCCTTTTCTACCACTCCCACAATGAAGCCCACCAAATCGTAGTCAGAGGCCTTGTACATGCCCGGCATCTCGGCAGTCTCACCGCCTATGAGGGCACAGCCCACTTCTCTGCACGCCTCGGCCAGGCCCGCAACCAGGGAGGCCACGGTCTGAGGCTGCAGTTTGCCCAATCCCACGTAATCGAGCATGAAAAGCGGACTGGCGCCGCAACACAGTATATCGTTGGTGCAGTGGTTGACCAGATCCATGCCAACCGTGTCGTGCTTATCCATCAGGACGGCAATTTTAAGCTTGGTACCGACACCATCGGCACTGGATACCAGCACAGGGTCCTTATATTGTTTGAGTTTAAAGAACGCGCCGAAATGGCCGATATCCGTTAGTACCTCGGGGCCGAAAGTCGGGCGCACCAGGTCCTTGATCAGATCCTTGGTCTTATCAGCAGCAGATATATCCACGCCCGCCTGGGCGTAAGCTCCCTTAGGTTTCGATTTCACTTAAACTCCTTGCTGTATCAAGGGGCAATGTCTCCAACTGTAGCTTGTCCATCTCAAGCTGTACCGGCATGGGGTATTCACCTGTGAAGCAGGCTGCGCAAAAATTATCGCGGGGCAACCCGACTGCTTCGATCAAGCCCTCCATGCTGATATAGCCCAGCGTATCGGCGCCGATGGCGTCTTTTATCTCGGGGACGGTCTTCTGGGCTGCTATCAGTTCCCAGCGCGTGGCCATGTCAACGCCGAAAAAGCACGGGTAACGTATGGGCGGGGCACAGATCCTCATATGCACCTCCCTGGCGCCGGCCTTGCGTAACATGTTTATAACGCGCGGCGTAGTGGTGCCGCGTACAATACTGTCGTCGACCACCACCAGGCGCTTGCCGGATATCTCCTGAGTAAGCGGGTTGAATTTCAACCGCAC
Source organism: Chloroflexota bacterium (assembly GCA_026389715.1). Classification (GTDB taxonomy): domain Bacteria; phylum Chloroflexota; class Dehalococcoidia; order GIF9; family UBA5629; genus CAIMUM01. The sequence goes on along the minus strand of JAPLHK010000095.1, from coordinate 24,680 downwards.
GCCCAATTCGCGCAGCCGCTGGTCAGGCTCAATAAAGGTCCGCCCCACATAGCGGTTCTTGATCAGCCCCTCATGGTAGGGGATACCCGAAGCACGGGCATAGCCTATGCCGGCCGCCGTAGCCGAGTCTGGTATGCCCAACACTATATCGGCATCCACCGGGTATTCGCGCGACAGTATAGCGCCCATATTTTCACGGGTCGAGTAGATAAGCTTGCCGTTAAGAACGCTGTCCGGCCGGGCGAAATAAATGTATTCGAATATGCATAGTGCTTTACGCTCGCTCTCGATGCGCGTGCTTCTCACACCGTTGCCGTCAATGGTTACTATCTCACCCGGCTCTATCTCCCGCACAAACTGGGCGCCGATATGGTCCAGGGCACATGTCTCAGACGCTAAAACCCAGCCGCCGTCAATGCTGCCGAGTGAAAGCGGCCTGACGCCCATAGGGTCGCGCACGCCGTAAAGCCTGTCATTGGCCATGATGACCAGGGAGTACGCGCCCTGCAGCCGGTGCATGGCATATTTTATCCTGGCCTCGATCTCTTTCTCAGGTGAAGAAAGCATAAGGTCGGCTATCACTTCCGAATCGGTCGAGGAGTTGAAAACAAAACCGTTCTGCTCAAGCCCGGCCCGCAAAGTGGCCGAGTTAGTGATGTTGCCGTTATGTCCCAGCGCCAGCCTGGTATCGGTGGTACCCACCAGTACCGGCTGTGCATTGCAGGCCACGCTGGAACCCGTGGTGGAATAGCGGTTGTGGCCGATGGCTATATTCCCCTTTAGCCGCACAAGTTCATCCTCGGTAAACACGTGTGAAACCAGGCCCATAGCGGTGTGTATATAGATCTTCCCGCTCTCGGTTGTAGCGATGCCGGCGCTCTCCTGCCCGCGATGCTGAAGCGCGTAGAGGGCAAAGAAAGTTATACGGGCTACATCTACTCCGGGGGCATAGATACCGAAAATGCCGCAGCTTTCGTGCAAATCATGCATCGGATTACACGGGGATTATACGGCTTTTACAGCGTCACGGTCAAAGTACTGAACCTGCCGCCAGAGAGATACATGCGGCCATCCCGCAACACCCGAGCTTACGGCATAGGTGGACAACCCCAAAACTCAGTACGGGAGTTGTTGGTTTCATCCGACTCGGTGACCGCTCCACCGGTATCAGCCACGACCTTAACCGTTGTAAGAGAGCCAAGCACACATACGTGGTGATACATGGGAAAGGTAAATGTAGCCTGGCTTCCGGCATTCAATGCGGCCACATGGCTGGTATCTCTCAATGCGCCACCAACATACAGCTTAACGTCAAAAGGCCCGGCGTTCAGTGTGCCGAGGTTCTTAGCCGTGTATGAAATCTTGCTTATGGGCGCCGGCAGGTAGGATATTTGTGTTATCGTCAGGTCCGGTTTGAGCGCAACCAGCGGCGGTATGACAGGCCCGAGCACCAGGCAGGAAAACGTCTTGGTCAGGCTGTTGTTGCCTTCGTTAGATTCCGTGGCGACATGCGTTGTATCGGCCGTGACCATTATGACGTCCGATATCCCGCTGCATACATAGGAATACCCTGCAAAGGACCTCGTGGTGAAGGCCCCGGCAGCCAGCGCCGCTACAGCATCCTGGGCTTTTACTATACCGTCCACCGTCACATCTGACCACGTGACAGGTGATGCGGCCGTGCCCTGGTTCCTGATGCGGTAATAAATCTTATCGCCCGATTTCCATATATCTTCAATGATCATGTCGGCCCGCGCCACAACAAGACCGGTAACTGTGACCTTGGTCGTGGCCTGGCCGAAATAGGCCGTATTGGCGGCGGTCAGTGTATAGGTCGTATCTACCAACGGTGATACAACCCTCGTGCCCGTGAGTCCCACACTGCCCACGCCGTTATCTATGGTAACGGCCACGGCGTTGCCGACATCCCAGCTAAGAGTTGAACTGGAGCCGGCAATAATTCCAGCCGGTGCAGCATTAAAAGAGTTGATAACCGGCGGTGTCGGCGCAGGGGCGCCGCTGCCTGTATCACCGGTATCACCGGTATCCGCGGTGTCACCTGTGCCAGGAACAGCTTCAGTAATGAGGTTGACCGTCCCCTGGGTCTCCTGGGACCAGTTGCCAGAGCTGTCCTGCACCGAGAAGAGGATTATATGTTTGCCCGGAGACAATTGAGTTGTGTCAAAGTTTGCCATGCTGCTCAAATCCCCATCGACACTGGAGCGCCAGCGGTAAGAGGTAATGCTGCCGCTGGCAGCGGCGCCGTGCCCGCTGAAACTGACCGATTCTCCCCAGTTAAGACTGCTGGGCGAAATCCGGTCGATAAATGCCGCCGGCTTGTTTGCCCCTGTAGATGTGCCGCCGGTGGTGTTAGCCCCGGGCTGGACAATCGTGATACATGCTGTACTCAAAGCGAAAATCAGTGCCAGTGTCAGATACACAAACTTCTGCATTTCCCTGCCTCCTGTTATCGGATCTCAATAAACTGCTGCCGCTATATCAATAATTTACCATAACAAAGCTTAAATTGATAGACGGCTGTCTGCTACCCCGCCGCGTTTATCAACCATTTCATAGCCGTGTCGATAGCCCGCTCGTCCTGCCGCAGCCGGTGCCCGGCGCCGGGCAGTATGACCAGCTCTTTCGGCTGGCCTGCTTTCTCAAATAGCTTCTCGGCATGCGCGAGGGGTACTACCTCATCCCGGTCGCCGTGCACCAGCAGCAGCGGCTTGGGCGCTATCTTGTCAATATATTCAATCGGCGCGACCGTTCTGAATCCTTCCAGCCATTTCTCCACCGAAGGGGGGAAATCCGCGTCTTTGATTATCCCTATCTCTCTAAACCTGCTGATCAGCGAGTCAACCGTTTGGCCGCCGGCCATGAAGTCGAACTCAGCCGGGCAGGCGAAAGTGGCTACGGCATGCACGCGCTTGTCCCTGGCTGCCGCGTAAACGCAGGTCGCCGCCCCACCCGACGACCCGATCAGGCAAATCCTGTTTTTATCCACCTCGGGCAGCATCGCCAGGAAGTCGATAGCCGCTGCCAGGTCGTGGGTCCAGCCCAGCATATCGATATTACCCTGGCTGGGACCGCAGCCGCGGAAATTGAAGACCAGCGATACGAAGCCGGCCCGGCAGAACCGGGCAGCGAGTTCGGGATAGCCGCCCTGCTCCCCCGGGTTATACGGGACTGCCGGAATGCCGTGGCAGATGCAGACGGCCGGGTATATCCTGTTGCACTCCTCAGGTAGGAAAACCTCCCCTGCCAGCATCATTTCATCAGCGCACAATATAACCGCCGAATGCCGCATCATTTGATAACCCCAAACATTAGTAACGCCAGCAATCCCCATGACAACGCGGCCAGCATCATCCATACAGCCTTGTTCCAGCGCAGTATCTTAACGCCGTCCAACGGCGGGAAGGGTACGAGGTTGAAAGCTGCCAGCCAGAGGTTTATCTGGAACCCGAAGCTGCCTACCAGGCTCCATAGTCCCGCATCACCGCTGCCCATTGCTATCAGGTAGAAAAGGCCTGCCAGCGCTATATTGGTTAGCGGGCCGGCGGCTGAGATAAGGCCCTCCTCCCTGGGGTCGGGGTTTTTATAGGTGGAGGTATAGACCGCGCCGGGGGCGAAGAAAAGGAACCTTCCGAAGCTGAGCAGGGCGGAGGCCACGGCTATGAGCAGTCCCAGCTTCCACATGCGGAACTCGGCATGGTAGCCGAAGCGTTGCGCCACGCCTTTATGCGCCAGTTCGTGAAAAAGGAAGCCCGTGCCGATGCCTACCAGTGCCACGCCGAAATAAACCGCGAAGCGTACCAGCGACTGCGGATACGGTGTATCGCGGACGGGCATCAGGTACTGCAGCGAAAAACAGAATCCCAGTGCCAGCCAGCAGATGGCCAGGTCGCGCAGCTCTATATTGCTGAACTTCATGGCTTCCACGGCCTCAGGTGTACCAGGAACTCTTTATTGCCCTCCGCGCCCAGTATGGGAGAGGCCGCCAGGTTGAGTAATTTCAGCCTGTTGCTATTCATCCAGATAATTATGCGGCCGATGGTTCTGGCATGCACTCCGGGGTCCTTGATCACGCCTCCTTTGCCTACCTCATCCCTTCCGGCTTCAAACTGCGGTTTGAAAAGGACCACCAGTTCGCCCTCTTTTGACAGGTGCGTAAGTACATTGGGGATCACACTGGTAACCGAGATAAAAGAAACGTCCATCACCGCCAGGCTGACTTCGCCCGGCAGATCGAAAGGATAATGCGCATTGATCTTTTCCATGACGACCACCCGGCTGTCCTGCCTCAGCTTGTAATCGAGCTGCCCGTAGCCGACATCGATGGCATAAACCCTCTCGGCGCCGTGCTGCAGCAGGCAATCCGTGAATCCCCCCGTGGAAGCTCCCACGTCAAGGCAGGCCAGTCCCTTCACATCAATCCCGAATTCCTGCAGGGCATGCGCCAGCTTCAATCCGCCGCGGCTCACGTAGGGCATCCTCTCCTTTAACTGGATGTCCGCGTCCTCCGGTACCGTGCTGCCGGCCTTGGTCATCACATTGCCATTCACGGTCACCTCACCAGCCATGATCACGGCCTGTGCCCTGCTCTTGTTATCAGCAAACCCGCGGGCAACCAGCAGGTTATCTAAACGTTGTTTAGGCATAATAGTGACAATCGTAGGGGCGTACCTTCAGGTGCGCCCGCAAATGCTATACCGGGCGGGTTTGAAAACCCGCCCCTACGAAATTACACAAATTGACTACTTCGGCTGCGGCGCCGGCGGCCACATGCCCTTGGCAACGCTCTTGGGCATCAGGTCGGCCAATTCCTTAACGGTCCAAACACCGTCCTTAAATATGCTCGAGACGATAGTTGGCTCAGAGTAAAGTCCGATCTCGCCCCCACCCACAAAGAAGGTCTTGCCGTTGATGCCGGCGGCGCCGTCGGTGGCTAAGTAAACCACCAGCGGGGCGATGTGCTCGGGCGCCATCTTTTTCAGTTCGGCGCCGATATCCAGTCCCAGGCCTCCTCCGCCTTCCTTGGCCTTCTTCTCCATGGCAGCCTGCAGTTCGGGCGTCACGGTCAGTCGCGTCGCTGCAATAGGCCGTATGCAATTGACGGTCACGCCGTACTTGCCCATATCCAGCGCCACTGTGCGAGTGAAGCCAACTATGGCTTCCTTAGCAGCGCTGTAGTTGGCCTGCCCCAGGTTACCCAACCCGGCCTGCGAAGAGGTATTGATGATGCGGCCGCTCCGCTGCTGGCGGAAGAAGGCGCAGGCGTGGCGCGTGCAGAAGAAGTGCCCGTAGACATGTACCTTCTGGATGATATCCCACTCATCCTCGGTCATGTTGAAGACCATGCGGTCGCGCAATATGCCGGCGTTGTTGACCAGGATGTCGATTTTCCCGAAGGAATCCACCGCGGTCTTGATGATATTTTCAGCGCCCTTCCAGGTCGATACGGAATCATAGTTGGCCACCGCCTGACCACCCAGCTTCTTTATCTCGGCGACCACCTCATCGGCCGGGACCGATGCCGCGCCCGCCCCATCCGCGCCGCCTCCAAGGTCATTTACCACCACTTTTGCGCCCTCCGAGGCGAAGAGTAGCGCCTCGGCCCTTCCCAGTCCACGCCCCGATCCGGTTATTACCACAACTTTGCCATCGAGTAAACCCATGCCAGTACCTCCTGTTCAATTTTGCTGCATATCTTAACCCGCGGGGGGCATTCAGCGCAAGGTGATGGATATCTGTTTGCCGGCGTTGCAGTTCAATACTCCCGGCTCCGCTCCAGCTCCAGCAGTTTTTGCTTCCGCCATAATCCTCCACCGTAGCCGCCCGGCCCACCACCGGCAGCGATAACGCGATGGCAGGGGATGATAATGGCTATGCGGTTGGAGCCGTTGGCTCCACCCACCGCCCTTGCTGCGCCCGGTTTTCCAATCGTCCGTGCCACTTCCGCATAGCTCCGGGTCTGACCATAAGGTATAGTCTGTAGCGCTTGCCACACTTTGCGCTGGAAATCAGTGCCCGGGTATGACAGGGGAATATCGAAAGCAGTACGCTTTCCCTCAAAATATTGGGCTAACTGATCCCGCAACACAGCAAAAAGCGCATGCTCACCCGGCAAAAAAGGCACGCGAAACAACTTGCGTGCGGTTTGTGACTGCCTTTCCAGCCTGCCGCGGTCATCGAATTCCAGCAGGCAGATGGCATCGCTGGTTGCACCCGCCAGCATATCGCCAAGCGGCGTTTTAATCACGGCCACGCGAATATAATCAGCGGCAACAGCCTTGTCTGCGGGCATATTTTTATCCCGTCCAGCTTATTAAGACTCGGCCAGGATCGTCTCCTGCTTGACTTTCTCGACATCGGCCGGGTAGGTGCGCGAAGCAATCAGGAAGAATATAACTCCCAGTATACTCATTATGGCCGACAGCATCACCGCTACGCCCAGGCCGTCGGCGCCGCCACCCAGCAGGTCAGAAATCCAGCCTATCACCCAGGTGCCCCAGGCGCCACCGAATAGGTACTGTGCGAAGACTACCAACCCCATAGCAAGGCCCTTATGCGCCACCGGCACCAGTTCCTGCGACACGGTAACAAAGGCCGGAATGGCCATCGCGACGGCGACGCCCCATAATGCGAGGAGCGCAAATCCCAGCAGGCTGAACCTGGTAGGGATTGCTATAACGATCAGCACGCTGGCTGCCAGGTAGGCCACTGCCGGCACATACATCCTGCCGCGTGGGCTCTTTTTATGCCAGAAATCGGATAACCATCCACCCAGCGGCGCACCCAATATAGCGGTCAGAGCAATCAAACCCACATATGTGCCGGCCGTGGCCTCCGATATATTCATAACCCGCATCATCAGGCTGGGCATCCAGAAGAGCACCGCGGTTGACATGAACACCGATACACCCAGCGCGGGGTAAAACCACTTCATGGTCGGCGCCTTAAGCACATTGCCCAGAGCCAGGAAAAAGCCCTTTATACCAGTCGACGCCCCCGTATCTTCTACCGTCTTGTAATCCTTCATAAAGAGGGCCAGTATACCCAGTATTACGCCCGGTATGGCAAAGAAGTAGAATGGGGTGCGCCAGCCGTACTTGGCCGAGAGGATACCGCCCAGCATGACACCTAAAAGTGCGCCCAACGGGATAGCTATATGGAAAATGCCCACCATGCGTCCGCGCTTTTCCTTGGCATAGGCTGCGCCGACCATCGCGATTCCGCCCGGCACGAAGCCCGCCTCGCCCAACCCCACGAATGCGCGCGGCAGGAGCACTGAAACGAAATTAGTAGCAAAACCAGTCAGGAAGGTGAATACGCTCCATAGCATGGCCATCAGGCCCAGGGATTTCCTGCGGCTCCAGCGGTCCACCATGTGAGCGACCGGGAACGAGAAAAGCGCCATGCCCAGCATGAACACTGTGAAAGCCAGCCCGCACTGGGCGTCAGTCAGTCCCAGTTCCATCTTCATCGGCTGCA
>JAPLHK010000095.1:12109-17130 GCA_026389715.1 Chloroflexota bacterium | reverse complement strand
TAATGAGGACGTAATGCGCCCGCCAGCCGCCTGTCTTGTACTCCTTCACACCGTCGGGGCCTTTCTCATTTGCCATGACGTACACCTCCTTATATTCACCGGCCGCTCAGCTTCAGCGGTCTTACGGCACTATACTACAATACCCGAAAGTTGTAAAAGTTTGTATGTGCTACAATTTGAGCGTCAGCAACCAAGAGGAGGCGGAAATATGGCAATCTGCGTCGCAATCTCATTACTGGCAGCGCTCCTGCTCATCCTGCTGGCTGTCATAGCCATCAGGACCGCGTTATTCAAATCAAAACAGCTCAGCGTATCCGCTATAGCAAGCTGTCCTGTTAATATCGCTGCGGCCGCGGAGCGGCTGTCAGGAGCCATACAGGTCCCCACCGTCTCCAGCCTCGATGAGTCTCAGGTGGATTTTGAACAGCTTGCCCGCTTCCGTGAATACCTGTCCGCTGCCTTCCCGCGGGTCCATTCCTCACTGGACAAGCAGGTCATCAATAATCACGGCCTGCTCTACACCTGGAAAGGCAGCGATCCTGCCATGAAACCCATCCTGCTGCTGGCACACCAGGACGTGGTGCCGGTCACGGTGGAGGGCTGGACGCATCCCCCCTTCTCCGGGGCCATTGCCGACGGCTATGTGTGGGGCCGCGGCACGCTGGACGATAAAGGAAGCCTGATGGGCATGCTGGAGGCCGTGGAATTCTTAATCAAAGACGGCTTCAGGCCGTCTCGATCCGTCTGCCTGGCCTTCGGCTTCGACGAGGAAGTTGGCGGCAGGCAGGGCGCCGGTAAGATAGCGGAACTGCTCAAATCCGAGGGGCAACAATTCGAATTCGTCATCGACGAGGGCCTCGTCGCTGTCAGTGGCATGTTTCCCGGGATCATTGCCTGGATAGCACTGGTGGGCACTGCTGAAAAAGGCTACCTTTCGTTGGAGCTTTCAGTTCAGGCCACCGGGGGGCACGCCGCCCAGCCGCCGCGGGAGACTGCCGCCGGCATCATCGCAAAAGCCGTGGCTAAATTACAGGCAAAGCCTTTCCCGGCACGCCTGACCGGCCCGGCGGCTGAACTGTTCTCGTACCTGGGGCCCGAGATGCCCTTCCCCAATAAAATGATATTCGCCAACATGTGGTTATTTAGCCCGCTGGTCAAGCGGCTACTCTCAGCCAAACCGGCCACCGACGCCTCCATCCGCACCACCACCGCCCCAACCATGCTTAGCGGCAGCGCACAGGATAATGTGCTACCCACGCTGGCCACCGCCGTGGTCAACTTCCGTATACTACAGGGAGAATCAGTGCAAAGCGTGATCAAACGGGTCAAAGCTGTCATCGGCGACCCGCGTGTAAAGGTCTCACCCATCCTCAAGACCATCTTCGAACCCTCGCCCGCTTCATCCACGGACAGCCCCGGCTTTGCCATAGTTAGCAGGACAATACGGGAAACCATGCCGGGCACACTGGTGGCGCCCATGCTGGTGCCGGCCAGGACGGACTGCACCTATTTCACCGGCCTCTCACCCTGCTGCTTCCGCTTTGTGCCCGAGCGTATACCCGGCAATGAGCTATCATCCATCCACGGCGTTAATGAAAGGATATCGCTTGACAGCTATGCCGAGATGATAAATTTCTATCTACGGCTTATGCAGAACTCGTGCACGTGATTGTGATATGATTTGGCAGTACCAGCCTGCTTTTACAATGGCACGCTTTTTCAACTGGACTTGATTGATAACGAATTGATAAGGAGGAACCATATGAGTGAAGGAGTATTGAACGGCATAAGGGTACTCGACTTCGGCCAGTACATAGCCGGCCCCTTCGCAGCCATGCTGCTGGCAGAGCAGGGCGCCGATGTTATCAAGGTGGAGCGCCCGGGCGGCGACCCGATGCGCGGCGAGGACGCTTTCATGGTCTGGAACCGCAGCAAGAAGGGCATCACGCTCGACCTCAAGCAGCCGGAGGGCTTGAAGATCGCCCTCGACCTGGCCAAAAAGGCCGATGTCATCATCGAGAATTTCAAGCCGGGCGTTGCCGACAGGCTGGGCATCGGGTACGACAAGATCAAGGAACTCAATCCCCGCGCGGTTTACTGCTCGATCTCGGGCTTTGGCCCTAAGGGGCCTTACGCAGGTTGGCCCGGCTACGAGCAGATCGTCAGCACGGTGGGCACGGTTTACACCGAGCAGGGGCTGGCAACGCATCCCCTCTATGTCGTTCTGCCGCTGGCCAGTCTCTACACCGCTGTGGATGCGGCCTTTTTCATCGTGGCCGGTCTGTGCGTGAGAGAGAAAACCGGCAGGGGTCAGAAAATTGAGGCCTCCCTTTTCCGCTCGATACTGAGCTCCTTCCGCCAGCACAACGTCGATTTCGAGGGCATGTTCCGCGCGCCCTGGGGACCCACAGGCCCCCTGCCTCTCTACCGGCCATACCAGTGCAAGGACGGCAAGTGGATATTCACCGGGCTGGGCAATCCCAAATTTTTCATGCAGTTTGCCGTTGAGCTGGGCCACGACGAGTGGCTGACCGACCCGCTCTTCGAGGGAGCGCCTTTCCTCATCTTCCCGCCGCGCAATGCACAGGTCATGTCCATGATAAAGCCCATCTACAAGACCAAGACACGCGATCAGTGGCTGGAGCAGTTCAGGTCGCAGGGTATCCCCGTGGCGCCGGTGCAGAACATCGACGACTTCATGGCCTACGAGCAGGTCATCGCCAGCGGCATGGTGCAAACGGTCAAAGAGCCCAAAAAGGGCATTGTAAAGGAGATGGGCATCCCCGTGGATGTTACGGGCTGCCCGGGCAAGATAAAGGGTCCGTCGCCGCAGCCCGGCCAGCATACGCGCGAGATACTCAAAGAGCTGGGCTATTCGGCGCAGGAGATCAAGCGCCTGAAACATGGTAATGTAATTAAACTGGCTCCGAGGAGGAAATAGGAAAATGATGGCATTAGAGAAGATCAGGGTAGCAGATTTCACCACCATGCTGGCCGGCGCCGGTGTATGCCGCGAGCTGGCTGACCTGGGCGCCGACGTCATCAAGATCGAGCCCGCCGACGGCGACTCCTGGCGTATGCTGGCCGGCGGCTTCATGGGCGTAAACCGCGGCAAGCGCGGCGTCGTCATCGACCTCCGAAAAGAGGAGGCGCGCGCCATTGCCCACAAGCTCATCGCCACCTGCGACATGGTGGTGGAGAATTCCCGCCCCGGCATCATGCAGAAGCTGGGCATGGACTACGAGACCATCAAGAAGTTCAAGCCGGATATACTCTATATCTCCCTGCCCGCCTTCGGCTCTAAAGGGCCTGATGCCGAGCGCCCCGGCTATGACCCGCTCTTCCAGGCCATGAGCGGCCAGATGTCGGGCCAGGGCGGCCCGGGCAAGACGCCGGTATTCCACAAGATACAGCTCAACGATGAGATGGGGCCCATGCTGGGCGCCTTCGGCGCCTCGCTGGCCCTCTTTAACAAGCTGCGCACAGGTCAGGGGCAATTTGTAGAGACATCCCTGCTGCGCTCGGCCGTCACACTGCAGTCGGGCAATTTCATCAAGTACAAGGGCATGAAGCGCAAATACCTCGGCAAGCCTGACATCAAGGGACTGAGCGCTCTCAACTGTCTCTACCAGGGCATCGACGGCGGCTGGCTTTACGTTTATTGCCCCAAAGATGCGCACTGGGAGTCCCTCTGCAAGGTGCTGGGGCTGACCGCCCTCACCACCGACCCGCGCTTCGCTACGCCAGGGGCCCGCAAGAAGCACGATAAGGAACTGACCGCCATATTGGAGGAGACTTTCTTTACCACACCCGCCAACGCCTGGGCTCTATTGCTGGCGCTGCAGGGCGTGCCCGCCGCGCCTGGGCAGGGCATCGTCGAGTTGCTCCAGAACGACCCGCATTGCAAGGCCACCGGCGTCTACGAAGTCCAGCAACACCCACAGTGGGGCAAGGTGCAACTCCAGGGCATAAACGCCGAGTTCTCCGAGACACCGGGCAAAGTGCAGAGGCCCGGCCCCATGCTGGGCGAGCATACGACCGAAGTACTGCTGGAGATTGGCTACAGCCAGGCGCAAATCGACGATTTCATCGCTAAAAAGCTGGTGGTGCAGGCTGAGCCGGTCCAGAAATAGCTATGAAAGCCGGCGTTAAGCTCACCCGTGAAAGCCCCGGCCTGGCCGTAATCAGGCTGCCAGCCCCGGCGCCCACGGCCGGGCTGGCCGCTGAGCTGGCCGGAGTTTGCGAAGAGATAAATTTCGATACCGGGATCAGGGCCGCTGTCATCACGGGCAGCGGCCCTGCCTTTTGCCGGGACGCGGCTTTCAGCCGTAAAACAAGGGCAAATTTTTCACTGGCGGGGCCCGTTGCCTCGGTCAATTGTCCCATCATCGCGGCCATCAATGGCGACGCCGCCGGCATGGGACTTGAACTGGCGCTGGCCTGCGATATAAGAGTAGCCTCCCGGTCGGCGCGCTTCTCACTACCCGGCATACAGCACGGTATGATACCGTCCGACGGGGCCTCGCAGCGGCTGCCGCGGCTGGTCGGCCGCGCGAAGGCCATGGAGATGATGCTGACCGGCGAGGAGATTACGGCCGCTGAAGCACTGCGCATCGGGTTAGTCAGCCGCGTTGTCCCTGCTAAGGAGGCGCTGTCGGCCGCGCTGGAGATGGGCAGGGAGATGACCGGCAAGGCCACACTGGCTCTCAGGTACTGCAAGGAGGCCGTGTACAAGGGCCTGGATATGACGCTGTCACAGGGATTGCAACTCGAGGGGGACCTCTACTTCCTGCTGCACACCACTGAAGATAGGACTGAAGGCATTACCGCCTTCAAAGAGAAGCGTAAGCCGCGATTCAAGGGAAAATGATGGGCGGATTCGAGACCATCCTCTACGAAAGGAAGGGGAATTTAGCTTATATCACCCTCAACCGTCCGCAGGTTCTGAATATTTACAACGTGCGCATGCGCGATGAGCTTTACGAGGTGCTTTCCGCTGTCAAATTAGATTCCGATATACA
>JAPLHK010000095.1:2654-12052 GCA_026389715.1 Chloroflexota bacterium | reverse complement strand
GGCGCCGACCTGACTGAGTTCCTCTCAGCACCTTCGCCCACATCCGCCCGCCATGTGCGATGGCAGAGGGACGTGTGGGGGCTATTCCTCAGCCTGCCCCAGCCTGTAATCGCCGCGCTGCACGGCTACGTCTTCGGCTCCGGCATCGAGATGGCCATGTGCTGCGATATCAGGCTGGCCGCCGACGATTGCGTTTTTGGCCTTCCCGAGGTAGCGCTGGGCATCATCCCCGCCGCCGGCGCCACGCAGACTGTCCCACGCGCCATCGGCCACGGCCGCGCCCTCGACCTGCTGCTAACCGGCCGCCGCATCGGTGCACAAGAGGCATTAGAGATGAAGCTGGTCAACAGTGTTGTATCTCGTTCCAGGTTGCTGCCCCAAGCTGAGGCACTGGCTGAAAAAATGGTTGGCTTTGATCAGCAGGCAGTAAGAGCTATTAAAAGGTCAATTAACTTGGCATAGATCTGCCCGTGACCGTATCTCAACAGGTAAGGTAGCCCGGTCAACCATCACAGTAACCGTCGGGAGATTCCAGGATGTCCTATGCCTTGGTGCGGGCAGCTACTTTGATTCTGCACTGGCTATGGGGCGGCGGTAGTCTCTCAACCTCGTTACGTAGAGCGGGATGGCGGCGGCCAGCATGAGGATACTGATAAGTTGCGCCTGCTGCATACCGAAGAGGAACTCATTATCATCCCTGAATATCCTGGTCACGAAGTCCCCAAAAGCATGCAGGATAATGAAGAGCAGGAACAGCGATCCCTGCGGCTTGAGATCCCTCCGCATCATCCACAGCACGATGAAGATGAGCGAGTACCATAAAATCTGGTAGAGCTGAACGGGGTGAACCGGCACGCCGAGCGGAGCCCTCGCATGAGAATTTGTATAGATCACAGCCCAGGGCAGATCGCAGGGCAAACCGTAGCAGCAGCCGTTGAAAAAACAAGCCCACCTGCCGACAGCGATGGCGATCGCTATATCCAGTGTTACAACGTCTCCCAGCAGCCAGAACGACGTCCGCGCGAACCTGCTGTATCCCAGCAGCAGGATCAGGTAGCCTATTATGGCGCCGTCCAGCCGCGCCCCGGAGGGATCCAGCATCAGGGCGAGGTTGGACTCGTACAAGTCCCACCTGTCCATGTAGAAGAAGAGCTTGGAGAAGACCCCTACGAAAGGAAGTGACCATAAATACAGGGAGATCGCCTGCCGGCGGGCCACTCCCAACCGCCTGGCCTCGATCAACAGGACAACGAGGCCCACCAGGAAGGCGAAAAACAATATAATTCCATACCAGCGGACGCTGAAAGACCCTATGTAAAAAGCGATGGGATCCAGCGTTATCCGCATGATTTATTTTACGACCCGCGTCAAGATTCAGTACAGAGAATTGACGCGGGAATTACAAGATTGTATATTGTTATAGGATAAGGGCCACTCAATGGAGGCTGGCATGCTGGAAAAACTCAGGGGACTCGTGTTCCCTGGCGGAAAATGGCCGTTCTTTCTGTCTTTTATATTGCCCGTCGTTCTACTTACCGGGTTAGCTGTCGTATTTCTCCCCCAGTCAACAGGTAGCGACAGCTTGTGCGGCAGCGGTGGCTGTGGGAGTGGCTGCGGCTCTGATAACAATGAAGAAGCGAAATTCGGTTGCGGCGAGTCTCTGAGCATCGACAAGACAGCCGCTTTGAACTGGTTTAGGCCATGCAGCATAACGTCCGGCGACACCGACATGCGTTGCGGATATGTTACGACATGGTCGTATGCCTGGCACAATGACAAGAGGACAACCAACAGACCTAAGGTTACAATCTCTGTCAAACCAAGGCGGAAGCAAATGGTTCGGCAACAAAATGATTGAAAAGTCCGACGAAAAATGGGTGGAAACTAACACGGTCAAAATCACTCTCATGGCTGAGCTCGCCTTCGACTTATCACATATCACTGACTACGTGGACATAAGCATGAAACTCACTTACTGCACTGTAAAGTGAGAAACACTATGGCAAACCCAGCCTTTGACTGCCTGGCAGCGAGGCGCGGCAGGCAGGCAAAAAACAATTTGACGGCGCGCCGGTGGACACTGGAGGCCTGTAATTAGAAAACGATCGGATCAAGGTTTGTCCGCATGATTTATTTCAGTGCCCTTTCAAGAATCAAAGGAACTATTGACGGGTGAAAGGCAAAACTGTATATTTTTGGTGGTAAGAGTTGCTCTGTGAAGGCTGGTCATGCAGGGAAAAATAGGGGGACCCTGGTCGGCATCCGGAAAATGGACGTTCTTTCTTTCGTTCTTGTTTCCCGTCGTTTTGCTTTCCGGTTTAGCCGTAACATTCCTACCCCAGTCACAGGATAGCGATGGCTGCTGCGGCCCGACGAATACAACCGAATATAGCTGTGGACAGTCAGTGCGCGTGGACAGGACAACCAGCCTGAAAATGTGGCCCTACAGCATTACCTCCGAAGAAACCGACATGCGTTGCGGATATGCTGCGACATGGTCGTATACCTGGCACTTTGATAAGTCGGGTGCGCAGCCGCCGGTCACTATCTATATAAGCACAGGCAAAGGCAGCAAGGTGGGGATCAATAGCCGCGATACCTTTGGAGGGAGCAAGTGGTATGGCAACAATCTTGTGGAAAGGTCCAGCACATCATGGGAAAAAACCAAGCCCGTCAAAATCACACTTGAGGCTGTGCTCGGAGCCACGGATGTCCGGCACCTCGCTGACTGGGCAGACATTAGCATGAGCCTCTCATACTGCAAAATAAAAAGGGACTAGTGATGAACAGCCAAGATAATAATCCGAACTTCTTCGTCCGTGAAATACCCTTTATCGTGCTGCTCGTTTTCTGGGTGATCTACACCGGCATCGAAATCATTGGCGGCAGGTTTGATATCCTCACCTCCGTCATCCCCACCGGTCTTTTCATCATCGCTTATATCGGAGTTCGCCTAATATTCAAAGAGGGGAAAAGGCGAGGCTGAAAATGGATACTTTTCTGGCGCTGGAAATCATTGCGCTGGCGCTCACCGGTCTGCTGATCTGGCACAGCGCCCGCACCCGCGGCGCGGCCTTCACCTGGATGTTCTTCCTCGGCGGCGCTTTTCTGGGACTGGTCAGGGAGAACGTGGTGGCTCAGGTCGCCGCCCTCAACCTTTACTCGTATAGCCCGGCCACCTTCCACCTGTGG
Organism: Chloroflexota bacterium; assembly: GCA_026389715.1. Lineage (GTDB taxonomy): Bacteria > Chloroflexota > Dehalococcoidia > GIF9 > UBA5629 > CAIMUM01. Next base: position 8,860 of record JAPLHK010000095.1, on the reverse strand, counting down.
GTGGGCGCAGCGCCCCTCATCCTCATGGTCTTCTGGTCATACACCATCTACCTGGCGCTGACATTCGCGGAAGTCACAGCCGGCGGCAACCTCATAAGCGGCAAGCGCAGGATCTGGGTCATCCTGATAGCCATGGTGTTCATGGCGGCTTATGCCTGCCTGAACGAGGCCTTCGCCAGCATGTATCCCATGGTTTTATGGAAGTTCAAGCCGGCACTCACCATCTGGGGAGGAACACCCGCTATGGTGCTCTGGGGCTATGCCGGCATGGCGTTGATTTTCCTGCTGGCATTGCTGCTGGTCTATAAACTGCGCATCCGCACGATCTACCGGGTAATGATCTTCTGCGCTTCGGTCATAGTTATGATCCCCCTCCACCTGCTCTGGATCGCCATCTTCCGCCTGGCAACTTCTGCCATCGGCTGAGCACTATTTCACTTTATCTATTGACTATACCCTTCCGGTTTTCATAAAACAGTATGGTGCATTTAATAGCTATGCACCCGGGGATCTTTGCAATGCCCATATATGCGGTCCACCGTTTGCAATCTGTTTTTCATCCCCTACCCGGAAACCGTGCTTGCGGTAGAATGCCAGGTTGACCTCTTTCATGGTTTCCAGGTAACACGAAAGGCCCTCTTCGTCAGCTCTCTTGAGAACGGGCTTGATCAACATGCTGCCGATACCGTGCTGCTGTTGGCCGGGTTCAACGCCGAGAAAGAGCAAATAGCAATGCTTCCCTTTAACCAGGCTCCTGTGCATTGCGTAAATACATTCTGTAATAATCATTAACCTCTCAAACGGGCCGGCGCCCATCATCTCGGGCAGCCGGTTCCTGGGGTCCTTACCTACCTCGACCTTCCGCCTGGTTTCATCACCTGGGAACCTCCATACGGCAACGCCCTTAAATGACGAGGTTGTATAGAGTTCGCCTCCTACCGCAGCATGTTCAATGTTCATTACATAAAAATGCGGCTGCAGCTCTCTGCGTTCCCCGGTGTCCGGAAAGAGAAATACTGTCATGGGATCATCCCAGAACACTCTCGATAAAAGCGCCGCGGCATCATTTATCTTCGAAGCGGGCAATTCCACCACTTTTTCACCGGGTAAATTCATATCCATTTCCCTCAGATTTATAACCGTTCCCAGATTATACTGCATTTTACTTTTTTATTCTGTTGAATGCGCCCAAAGTGTCCCATTCATGGTAGAATGTCGCCATTGAGCGGGCAGGAGATAGTGAAAGTGACGAGACCAAGAAGCGGCGTTTATATCTGGGTTACCTGGTTGTCAAAATTGATGGCCGGTGAAGCGAACTGCCAGTGGTCAGCCTGGTTTAAATCTCATCACACGGATTATGCTAAAGTACCCGGGGATTTCCAACTGGCCTCCTGGACCGCCGAGCATACGCGCCTGCTTGACGAGGTATCCAAAGAAAGGGAAAAGCAGGGAGAAACGGTATACAGGGAGGGGCAAAACAAATTCCTTGCCAAGAGACCGTCGGGTTTGTCTGTTGCAGGTACCCCTGACCTGATATCGATGGAGTCACACTCCGGACACTGCACGGTATTCGATATTAAAACAGGTAATCCCAGGCAGAGCGATATCATCCAGGTAGCCCTGTATATGATGTTCTTACCCTATGCGACCGGGCTTTACAAGGGTAAGAAGCTGGACGGCTGCGTCGTTTATAAAACCGGATACTCCGAAGTCCCGCACCATATCATCGATGATAAATTCAAAAAAAATGTGACCTATTTCCTGGACATCCTGGAGTCGTCCAGTCCACCGTCAAAGCTTCCGTCACACACGGGTTGTTCATGGTGCGACCTGACAACCGCTGATTGCCCGCAAAGGGCTGATAGCCGGGAAGCTGATCCTGAGGAAACCGGCCGTGCCTTCCCCATGTGAACCCTCCCGTTTCACCTGTCTTATGGAAAAATTTGCGCCCCTCCGTCCCACTGAATATAATTCCCGGTACTAATTCCGGAGGCAGCTTCATATGACGGCCTGGCAAAACTTAATTAACCAACCCGGCGCCATTATCGCGGACGGCGCGATGGGGACGATGCTGCAACAGGCCGGCCTCAAGGCTGGTGAGCTGCCGACACTGTGGAATGTGGAGCATGCCGACCGAGTGCGCGCGGTACACGGCGCCTACCTCGCTGCCGGCGCACGTATCCTCCTCACCAACACCTTCTCAGGCAACCGCTTTTGCCTGGCCAAACACGGGCTGGCAGCGCGCGTTGATGAGCTCAATATCGCCGGAGCGCGGATTTTACGCGCGGAGATCGAAGCGCAAAAGAAGCAGGGCGAAGCACTGGTCGCGGGCGACATCGGGCCTTCGGGCGAACTGCTCTCCCCCCTCGGCAGACTATTATTTACTGAAGCGGTGACCGGGTTTGCCGAGCAGGCCCGCGCACTCATCGAGGGAGGCGCGGATATCATCTGGATCGAAACAATGGCGGACCTCGAAGAGGTGCGGGCGGCCGTGGAGGGGACGAGGAAAGCCTCCGCCGCTATACCCATCATCGCTACGTTGACCTTCGATACGCACGGGCGCACCATGATGGGAGTCAAGCCGGAAACAGCGGCGGCCGCGCTGAATGAGTGGGGCGTAGCTGCCCTCGGCGGCAACTGCGGCAATGGACCCGATGAGATGCTCACGGTAATTGAGAAAATGCATAATGCCGTACGGGACGCCATTCTGGTAGCTAAATCGAACGCGGGCGCCCCGGAGTTGGTCAACGGTGCGACGGTTTACCGAGCGGCGCCCGGGACGATGGCAGAAGCTGCCCGGCAACTGCGCGCCGCCGGGGCGCGCATCATAGGCGGCTGCTGCGGCACTATGCCGGCACACATCGCGGCCATGGCGAAGGCAGTACTCTCATAAGGTGAGATTGCCGCGTCGCTGCGCTCCTTGCATGACATCCTACAGCAGGTCGAAATAGGCGACCGGTTTCCTGCGCTCCACTAATTTCTCAGCGTTATAGGCGATGCGCAGCAGCAGGTTCTCCTCCCACCACCTGCCCATGGCCTGCATGCCGATGGGTAAACCGATGCTGTCATATCCCGCCGGGAAGCTGATGGCAGGCAGGCCCGCCAGGTTACCGGGGAACATGAAGCGCATGACTTCCGTTGTGCTGGAAAGATCGGACCAACCGCCTTTGCCGTCCTCGATCGAGACCTCGGGAGCGACGATACCTGTTGCCGGTGTGATAATAGCGTCCACCTCCCTGTAAATACCCCTGAACATGTCCATGACGCGCGTGCGGATGCGCTGGGCCTTGATATAATCACCGGCGTTGAATTCGCGTCCCAGGGTCAGGCTGACGCGGACCTCTGCGCCGAAATCTTTGCGGTGGCCGGGGTAGTTGTTCATAGAAGCCGCCATCTCCCCCAGGATACTGATGGCATGCGCCACGCGCATAGTATCCAGCCCGGGTATGCTGATCTCCTTGACCTGCGCACCGGCTGCAACCAGCTTTTCCAGCAGCGCATTGCAAACTTTCACAATCTCGGGCGCGGCATGTTCAAACCAGGGCTTATAGACGCCCAGCTTAATCCCTTTAAGGTCAGCCTTGTTCCAACCATCCAGTGACAGGGCAGGTTGATGCAGTGAATTGGCTTCCTTGCTGTCAGGACCTGCCATGCAAGCATAACCTATGGCAGCATCCTCAACCGTGGCCGCGATCGGGCCCAGGTGCGCCACGCTCCAGCAGAGCGGCGCCGCGCCGAATTCACTTACACGGCCGAATGTGGGCTTGAGGCCTACCACGCCGCACAGGGAGGCGGGCACGCGGATAGAGCCGCCGCCGTCGGCGCCCACTGCTACCGGGCAGATGCCCGCTGATACTGCCGTCGCGGAACCGCTCGAACTGCCGCCCGTGTCATGCTTGGGGTTATACGGGTTGCGGGTCGAGCCGAAGTTGACGTTAAGCCCGTCGGGGTTGATGCCTATTTCGTGCATGTTGGCCTTGCCCAGCAGCAGCGCACCGGCCGCTCGCAGCCGCGCTACCGCGGTGGCATCCTGCTTGGCCGGAGCTTTCCCCATGAAGTTCGTGCCGACGGTGGAGGGATAGGGCACCATGTCCACCTCGTCCTTGACCGCTACCGGAACACCATCCAGCACGCTGAGCGGCTTCTTGTCCTTCCAGCGCTCGGCGGAGGCCTTGGCCTGTTGTATTACGTCGCCCTCGTTAACTGCAATAAACGGCCTCAGCTTCAGGTCACCCTCGTCGGCCTTTTTAATGGCCTCCAGCGCTCGCTTTGCTACTTCCTCGGGGGTGGTTTTGCCATCCTGGTAGGCTTTGGAATAATCACGGATGGTGCGGCAATGTACCGCTACGTTGCCATCCCCCTCTATCTTATCCAGCGCTTTCAGGTCCGGCCCATCCTCAGGTTCCGCTTTCTTGCTCACAAAGCAAATGGGAAAAACGGTTGGCGGTTCCTCGGGTACCAGCGCGCGGAAGTCCTCGATCCCCCCACTTTTCAGCATCGAGGGCAGCAGGAGTGCCCGGAGTATGCCGCTGTCGAGTGCGCCGGCGACCATGGAGAGCTGTCCCCCCACCAGCCGCGGCAATTTCACCGATTTAAGGTCGTAAGTATCTGTTCCGCTCATCTCTGCCTCCTGTATTTTGGATTGTTTTCCAGTATATACCCCGCAGGCAATTGCAGGCAAGGCGTCATTACTTCACTACGTTCGCAATGACAAGGCGCTCAAAACCCGTGCCAGGTGCAAACTTCGCTTAACGGCACCCTTTCCGTCCTGAATTTATTCACGGTGGCCTCCGGGTCGGGGTAGCCGACGGCGATGGCAATCAATATCTGCTTCGATTCCGGGATATTCAGCTTTTGCCTGACCGTATCCGGGTAGCTGATGCCCGCGGCCAGCATGATAGAGCCAAGCCCGAAGTCCAGGGCCGCCAGGCTGATGGTCTGCGCCACCAGTCCGCTGTTGAAGATTGCCCAGTCGCTAACGGCTCTCTCGGTGTAAATATAAATGGCGTTGGGTGCGCCGAAGAAACGGTACATGCTGACGAACCAGTTGAGCTGCGTTTCCACATCGTCCCTGGCTATGCCCATATGTTCATACAGCCTGTGCCCGTTGCGGCTGCGCCGCTCCCTGTGCCGGCCTGCCCATTCAGGATAGGGTATATCAGCATTGCGTTCATCTTGCGCAAAGGCCCGGGCGGCCAGCGCCTCCCGCAGGTCCCGCATCGTTTCGCCACCCACCACCGCGAACTCCCAGGTCTGGGTATTGGCCCAGGAGGGCGCGCGCTGCGACACGGTCAGCAATTCCTCAAGGACATGGCGCGGCACCGGGTCCCGTTTGAAAGCGCGTCCGCTGTAACGCGAATTAATGGCCTCGATTATATCCATAACCCACCTTCCTTTTATGTGACCCGAATGATAGCTGCAGATCTTCCAAGCGTCAATATCTTTCCACGGTGCTACAATATAAACATCCATCTATAAGGAGGCACACAGATATGCCAACCGAGATGTCGGACGAGGAGATCCGCAATTTAGCCATCCAGATAGTAAGACGCAAGAGAGGTTTTTTCTCTCACCTGACAGTATATTTAGTTGTGAATGCAGTTCTGTGGTGTATGTGGGCAGTATCTTCCAGCGCAGGCTACGGGTGGGGGATGCGCGGCGCAGCTTATCCCTGGCCAGTCTTTATAACCGTGTTCTGGGGGATAGGACTGATCTTTCACTGCCTGAGCGTTTTTGCCTTCCACCGCGGCTGGGAGCAGAAAGAAATCGACAAGGAAATCGAGCAGATCAAGAAAGGTAAAAGTTAAGCTGATTGAATTTTATTAGTATGGCCTCAACGATATCGGGGTTGCCGCCGTTGTTTTTGACCGAAGCGTCGCGTATCTTGCGGCACAATGTAATAAGCTGTTTACGTTCAGCAACAGATAAAAGGCCGTAGATTTTCTCTATCAGCCTGGTTATCTGCGGATCGATCTCAGTCAGCAATTCCTGCCCCTGCTCCGTCAGGCTGACCTTGACCATGCGCCTGTCCACGCGTGAGCGGCGCCTCCTGATCAACCCCCGTTTCTCAATGCCGTTGATCAGGATGCTGATAGACGTGCCCTCGATGGTCAGGTATTTATTGAGCTCCGACAGTGACATCGGCGCACCGGTGGTAATCAGCGTCTGCAGGATGATCCACTGTGAGTAAGTAAGCTTATACGGGT
>JAPLHK010000095.1:0-2584 GCA_026389715.1 Chloroflexota bacterium | reverse complement strand
TCCAGCACCTTCATAAAGGCCTTGTGCCAGTTAACAAAGGCCTGTGAAAGGATAAGGGATGCCACATTAATGTCCGCTCCATCCACCCCTTTCCCGGGCTTTGCGCCGCCCTGTTTATCCTCATCAACAACTGTATCCTTCACCATCTCTATACCCTTGCGTATAGTATATATGTTACATGACATCTTGACAAAAATATATAATCATGCAATTATAAATTGTCTAATTACATTACCGGTCCATCACCTGTAAATCAGGCAAAGAAAAAGGAGGTATGCTACCAGCATGGAACAGAAACCTACTAATCTGAAACGCGGACTCACACTGGTTACGCTCTTCACTTTGCTGACCGGCGCCATGGTTGGCATGGCCTGGGCAGTGCTGGCCAACGTTATACTGGACCGCGGTGGTCCGGCCAGCATCCTCTCGCTCATAGTGGCCGCGGTATTTACCCTGTTCGTCGGGCTGTGCTTCGCCGAACTCTGCTCGATAATGCCGGTGGCCGGCGGCGCATATATCTATGTCCGCAGGGCCATGAATAAATTCGGCGGGTTCACCGCCGGCTGGCTGCTGGTGCTGGCCTACGCGGCCATGATGCCCGGCGAATGCATCATCATCGGCAAGCTGTTCGCCGGCATTATACCGGGTGCGCCGGTTGCCCTGAGCGGCGTGGGAGCGGCAATAATATTTACGGGCATCAACCTGGTGGGCATTACTTTCTCGGGTTTAGTGCAACTGATACTTACCGTGATCCTATTCGCAGGCATGTTTATCTATGCCATACCCGGGTTGGGCCAGATAGATGCCGCCAATCTCATGCCATTCTTCGGGCGCGGCGTTGCGGGTATGTTCTTGATGGTGCCCATCTACTTCCTGGCCTTCATGGGCTACGATATACTGCCGCAGGCGGCCGAGGAGGTTAAGTCGCCGGTGCGCAAGATGGTTTTTGTCATCCCACTTTCGATAGTCTTTGTGCTGCTTGCCTACCTGGCGGTTGCTATCACCAACACGGGCGTACTCCCCTGGGAGAGCATCGCCAAGAGTACGGACCCTGTACCGATCATGCCCATTGCGACTAAACTACTCGGCCCGTCCGGCCCGGCTATCATCATCATCGCCGGCATCTGCGGCCTGGTGACCACGCTTAACGGCTTCGTGGTCGGCGCTTCCAGGCTGATGATGGCCATGGCCAAGGATAACGAGCTCCCGAAGTTTTTTGCCACTGTCAACAAGCGCTTCGGCGTGCCGCACTGGTCGATTATCTTCGTCGGCGTCCTGGGAATTATCGGGAGTTTCGTTCCGCAGCTCATCGTGCTCTTCGATACCGCTGCCTCAGCCGTGCTGGTAACCTATGCGCTGACCGCCGTTGCCGTGATCGTACTGCGCAAGAAGGAACCCAACATCGAGCGCCCTTACAAGATCCCCTGGGGCAACCTGATACCCATCCTCGCCCTCATCGGCGTCGTGCCCACTTTCCTGGTTTCACTGGGCATCCTGACCACCGAAGCGCTAATAGTCTTCGCAGCCTGGGTTGTCATCGGCCTCATCTACTACCTGCTCTTCCGCAGGAAGATGGCCTGACCTCTCAATCAGAAATAGTAAGTGGCCGCGGCGGACGGTGCCCGGAAGTAAGCAGGCGCTGTCCGGCGGTGTAAGGCGGTAAATTATGAGCGTTAAACCACTCAGCGGAATAAAGGTGCTCGACCTGACCTGGATCTATGCCGGGCCCTTCGCTACGCAGGTGCTTGTCGACCTTGGCGCCGAGGTAATCAAGATAGAAGCGGGCCCGGTCGGCGATAAGACCCGCATCATCCCGCCCTTTAAAGACGGTTACAGCGGGTACTTCGCTATGCTCAACCGCGGCAAGAAGTCCGTCGCCCTTAACCTCAAGAGCGTAAAAGGCAAAGAACTCTTCCTCGAGCTGACTAAAAAATGCGATGTGCTGACCGAGAATTTCATGCCTGAGGCCATGGTGGACCTGGGTCTGGGCTATGATGTTGTGAAAAAGGCCAACCCGCGCATCATCTACGCCTCCACCTCCGGCTTCGGCAGCTACGGTCCCTACTCCCACATGCATTGCGTGGACCCTATCGGGCAGGCCATGGGCGGTCTGATGAGCATGACAGGATACCCCGATATGCCGCCGCTTAAGACCGGCCCGGGCATCGCCGATTCCATAACCGGGCTGCACTGGGTCATCGGCATACTCGCCGCACTGCGCCTGAGGGACCTGACCGGGGAGGGGCAGAAGCTCGAAGTAGCCATGATGGACAGCGTCTTCACCATGCTCGAGGAAAATGTCATCAAGACCAGCATGGAAGGGGCTGCTCCGCCGCGCAGGGGCAATCTCGATCCCTTTGGCGCGCCCTGGGACTGCTTCCTGACCAAAGATGGCCGCTGGGTGATGGTCTGCGCCTTCGGCGGTCCCGTTTTCGAGGAGCTTTACCGGCTGATGGGCCGCGATGACCTGGTGAAAAAATACGGCGGCGACAATATGGATGCCTTTATCAACCGCGCGCTGAACCAGGATGAACTCAACAAGGCCTTCGCCGATTGGGTAAAGGAAAATCAGACCGCCGAGGAG
>JAPLHK010000003.1 GCA_026389715.1 Chloroflexota bacterium | reverse complement strand
ACATCAAATTCATTCATCTGATACAATCTGACTCCGGGTCGGCATCTCTCCCTCACCTGATAATTTGCGATACACCCGGGCATACTTATCATATACGTAATTCCGTTTAGCATGCCTGGCTTCACGGTATGGCCAAAAATAAATATCATTCAAAGGAGGCTTAATGAAACTCACTATTAGTGTGATCAAGGCTGATATAGGTGGATGGGTGGGACATTGCAGCATGCACCCGGACCTGATGGCAGAGGGCGAGACCTGCATGGCTAAGGCCAGGAAGTCCGGGCTGCTCATCGATTACCACGTCACCCGCTGTGGCGACGACCTGCAGTTCATCATGACTCACAAGCACGGCATCGACAATAGCAAGGTCCACGAAATGGCCTGGAATGCTTTCCAGAGCTGCACCGCCATCGCCAAGAAATTGAAACTGCATGGCGCGGGACAGGACCTGCTCTCGGACGCCTTCTCCGGCAACGTCAAGGGCCAGGGGCCGGGCGTGGCCGAGATGGAGATCGACGAGCGTGAGGCAGAGCCGGTCATCGTCTTCATGGCCGATAAGACGGCCTCCGGCGCATGGAACCTGCCGCTTTACTCGATGTTCTGCGATCCTTTCAACACCATCGGCCTGGTTATCTCCTCCAATATGCACGCGGGCTTCAAGTTCGAAGTGCATGACGTCAAAGAGAGCAAACGCATCATCTTCAACTGCCCCGACGAGCTCTACGATATGCTGGTCTTCATCGGCGCGCCTTCGCGCTATAGCGTGAAATCCGTTTACTCCCGCGAAACAGGTGAGATAGCCGCTACCTCGTCCACGCAAAAGCTGTCCCTGCTTGCCGGGCGCTACGTGGGCAAGGATGACCCCGTCTGCATCGTGCGGGCGCAGGGCATCTTCCCGGCGGTCGGCGAAGTATTGGAGCCTTTCGCCCGGCCGCACATCGTGGAAGGCTGGATGCGCGGCTCGCATAACGGTCCGCTCACACCCGTATCGGTGAAAGGATGCAACCCCACGCGTTTCGACGGCCCTCCGCGCGTCATCGCCGCAGGCTTCCAGCTCGCTGAAGGCAAGCTGGTGGGACCGGTCGACATGTTCGACGACGTGGCCTTCGACAATGCCCGGCAGCAGGCCATGGACATGGCAGATATGCTCAGGCGGCACGGCCCCTTCGAACCCCACCGCCTGCCTCTGGACGAGATGGAATATACCACCATGCCGCAGGTTATGAAAAAGCTGGCCAAACGCTTCGAGAAGATTTAACCAGCCCCATGCTGAGGGTATTGCTGGCCACCACCAATAAGGGCAAGGCCGCCGAATACCGGGACCTGCTCAAAGGGCTGGATATAGAGACGCTAACGCTCGACCAGGCCGGCATCAGCTGGGAAGCTGAAGAGAACTATACTACATTTGAAGAGAACGCCCGCGCCAAGGCCGAGTTTTACGCGGCCCTGAGCGGGCTTCTTACTTTAGCGGACGATTCCGGACTGGAGGTGGATGCCCTGGGAAGGGAACCCGGCGTACGCTCCTCGCGCTACGCCGGGGATAACGCCAGCGACGCCGGGCGCGTCAGCTTCCTGTTAAACAAGCTCAGGGATATCCCGCAGGACATGCGGCAGGCCAGGTTCAAATGCGTCATAGCCATCGCTCAACCGGGCAAGCTGACCCAGACCACTGAGGGAACCTGCGAGGGCTGCATCGCTCTCGAGCCGAAAGGGGACAACGGTTTCGGCTATGACCCCATCTTCTTCCTGCCGGAATATAATAAGACCATCGCCGAGTTGCCTCCCGACGTTAAGAACCTCATCAGCCACAGGGGACGGGCGGCCAAAAAAGCGCGCCGCCTGCTGGCCGGCCTGACCGGGGCGTAACTACTCCCCGTGACTTCGACTTCTTTAAGCCCCCTGCACACTCGTTTCCGTATCTTTATTGCAAATAATTTGCATTAGCATTAATATTAACAGCATGAAGCTCAATGAAACAATTCTGAAAAGCCCTGGTTCGCGTATGACCACGCAGCGGGCCCTGGTTTTCGATATCATCAGCCGCGGGGGCGTGCACCTTGGAGCGGACGAGATTTACGCCAGGGCGCGCCGCAAAAACCCGCGCATCAGCCTTTCCACCGTCTACCGGGCTATAGGTAAATTTAAGGAACTGGGACTGGTGGTTGAATCGCACCTGGGACAGGAGCACCACCACTACGAGGCCGGGCGTAACGGCAGCCACTTCCACCTGGTCTGCATAGGCTGCGGGTCCGTGATCGAATTTGAATATCCAGTAGTGAAAAGGGTCAGGGACGAGATCGCCAGGGCCGGCGGCTTCAAAATCGTCAGCGCCGAGATGAACCTGAGCGGCTACTGCCCGCAGTGCAGGGGTTGAGAATGGAAAATAATATAATTACACTTTCACAAATGAAGGACGGCCAGGAGGCGGTCGTGTCAACTGTCGAGGGCGGCCACGGACTTGAGGAGAAACTCACGGCCATGGGCATCAGGCCGGGCAAGCTCATCACGCGGTTCTGCTCCATGTATATGCGCGGTCCCATCACCGTCCGCATCGACAACGTGCAGGTTTCGCTGGGACGCGGCATCGCGGATAAAATACTGGTGGTACCGGGCGGCGTCACAGATGAAAATACTGCTTGCCGGTAATCCCGGCGCTGGCAAGAGCGTCCTCTTCTCGCACCTGACGGGTTCGCACGTAATCTCGGATAATTACCCGGGCACCGCCATCGGCTTCTCTTCCGGCAACATGCAGGTAGGTCAGCAAAAGGCTGAGGTTATAGATACGCCCGGCGTCTATTCCCTGGAAAGCTCTGGCAAGGCCGGCGAGGTGGCCCGGCAGATGCTCAGGTCGGGCGATATCATCATCAATGTGGTCAATGCCACCAACCTGGAGCGTGATCTATACCTGACTCTGGAGCTGCTCGAGGAGAGAATACCCATAATCGTTGCTCTCAATGTTTGGGACGATGCACGCCATATCGGCATCAGCATAGATTTAATCGCCCTCGAGCGCATGCTGGGCGTGCCAGTTATGCCCACCGTGGCCACCACAGGCGAAGGCATCAAGGACCTGGTGGAAAGCATCCCGCGCGCTGTAATGCGTGCCAACCCCGTCGCCACAAGGGAGGAACGCTGGGCACGCATCGGCGAGATAATCGGGCAGGTGCAGCAGGTCACGCACCGCCACCACACTTTCGGTGAAACCCTGGCCGACGCTACCGTGAAACCACTATCCGGCACTCTCATAGCCCTGCTGGTAGCCGTCTCTGTTTTCCTGTTTGTCCGCTATGGCGGGGATGCCCTCTACCGCTTCGTCGCCGATCCGATTTTCAAAATGCTCTGGCTGCCGGTGGTATCGTGGGTAAGCACCTTTACGGGAAGCAGCGGCTTTTTGCACGATATTTTAATCGGCAGGCTGGTCAACGGGCGGATAGATTTCGTGGAATCGTGGGGGTTGCTGACCACGGCCCTCTACGTGCCCTTCGCCCTGGTACTGCCCTATATCGTCACCTTCTACTTCGCGCTGGGACTGCTCGAGGATACGGGCTACCTGCCGCGCCTGGCGGTGATGATCGATACCGTTATGCACCGTTTCGGTATGCACGGCTACGCCATCATACCCACTATCCTGGGCTTCGGCTGCAACGTACCGGCCATGCTGGCCACCCGCGTGCTGGAGAGCCGCAAGGAGCGCTTCATCGCCATGACGCTCATCTCCATCGCCGTGCCCTGCGCCTCACTGCAGGCACTCATCCTGGGCATTGTCGGTCAGCACGGCATACAGTATGTGGCCATTATCTATGCCACCCTACTTCTGGCCTGGGTCATTATCGGCATCCTGCTTAACCTCATGGTAAAGGGCTTCACGCCGGAGTTGCTGATAGAGATACCCCCTTACCGGTTGTTCCCCTGGAGGTTGACCATGGAGAAGCTCTGGCTGAGGGTGCGCGGCTTTATCGTCGAGGCTGTACCCATCATGATCATAGCCATCCCGGTCATCAATATACTCAACATGGTCGGCGTTTTCCAGGCCATCGCCAACTTCACCGCCCCGGTCATCAGCGGGCTGCTGGGTCTGCCTAAAGACGCTATAGCCGCTATCTTCGTCGCCTTCTTCCGTATGGATGCCGCCATGGCGCTGCTGGCCCCGCTGGGACTGTCCGCCAAGCAGCTTGTGGTCAGCAGCATCGTTCTGGTGATGTTCTTCCCCTGCATCGCCACCCTGGCCATCATGTTCAGGGAGATGGGTTTTCGCAGCCTGCTTAAATCCCTGGGCATCATGATCCTGGCCGGCCTGACCGCCGGCGGGCTTGTCAACCTGTTACCTATCTAAAATGGTGACGCTGCAAAATTAGGACGTAGGGGCGTTGCTTTAGCTGCGCCCGTGAAACGAGCAGGGGTATAAGATTCATCCCAACTTTTTCATCAGGCTTAAAATGCCCGAATTTGCCCTTTCCCCCTTATAAAGTGCTATCCTATTAAGTCGGCGCAAAATTTCACATCTAAGGAGTTCCCCCATGTCAGATAAATACGCAGCCCTCTTTCAGCCCATAAAAATCGGTAATCTGGAGGTTAAAAATCGCCTGTCCGTCCCGCCCATGGGCAGCGGATTCGCCGCCGACGGCGGCGGGGTCTCAGACAGGCTGATCAAGTACCATGAGCAGAGGGCTAAGGGCGGATTCGGCATGATCATAGTCGAGGTAACCGCCATCGACGGCGAGCGGGGACTGGGCAGCGGGCACCAGCTCTGCCTGCATGACGACAAGTTTATCCCCGGATTCCGCAGGCTGGCGGATACCGTGCATAAATACGGCACGAAACTGGTCGTCCAGCTTTACCACCCGGGCCGCAGCACCTTCCCCATGTTCATCGGCGGCAAAGCCCCTATCTCAGCCTCGGACGTACCCGATCCGGTGCTGCGCCAGGTTCCCCAGGCCATGACCATCGATGAGATAAAAGACATGGTGGAGAAATACGCCCAGGGCGCGCGCCGCGCCAGGGAGGCAGGCTGCGACGCCGCCGAACTGCACGGTGCGCACGGCTACCTGATCGCCCAATTTATGTCAGCCTACGCCAATAAGCGCACTGACGAGTATGGCGGGGGTTTTGACGGCTTTGTGCGCTTCCCTCTGGAGATAGTCAAAAGGACGCGCGAACTGGTCGGGCCGGACTTCCCCCTACTCTTCCGCATCAGCGCCGACGAGGCCGTGCCGCTGGGACGTACCGTACCCGAGAGCATCGAGGTTATGAAAAAGCTGGTAGCAGCCGGTATAAATGCCGTGGACGTCTCCATCGGGGTATATGAGTCAGCCCAGTATACCAGCGCACCGCCCGATATGCCGCAGGGCTTCAACGCGGAGACTTCACTGAAATTCAAGCAGACATTCAACGTACCGGTGCTGGTAGCGGGCCGCATCAATTCGCCGTCCGTGGCAGCAGATATCATCAGGTCAGGCAAGGCTGACATAGTGCACATCGGCAGGCAATCGCTCAGCGACCCCGAATGGCCGAACAAGGTCAGGCAAGACAAGGAGAGCGAGATCGTCAAATGCCTCTCCTGCAACGAAGCCTGCATCGAGGGGCTGGCCATCTGGATGAGGCCTTCCATCACCTGCGTTCAGAACCTCGCCTGTGGCAGGGAGGAGTTGTACGCCCGGCCTAAGGCCGCGAAACCAAAGAAGGTGCTGGTGGCGGGCGGAGGCCCCGGAGGATTGGAGGCCGCGCGCACGGCAGCCCTGCGCGGACATAAAGTAACTCTGTATGAGAAGGACGGTTACCTCGGCGGGCAGACCAGGCTGACCTCAATCCCGCCCGGCAAGGAGGTCTACCAGGAGGTGGCAAGGTCCCGTATAGCCGCTCTCAAGAAGCTGGGCGTGGATATCCACTGCGGGCAGCGGCTGACCACGGACATGGTCAGGCAGATCAAGCCTGATGTACTGATAATCGCCACCGGCTCTGAACCGGCCATACCCAATATACCCGGCGTGAACGGCAAGAACGTGATGAGCGCGCGCAAAGCCCTCTGCTTCAGCGAAATCGGTGACAACGTGCTCGTCATCGGCGGAGGCCTGGTCGGCTGCGAAACAGCCGACTACCTGGCCAGCCAGGGCAAGAACGTCACCATCGTGGAAATGCTCAAATACACCGCCCACGACATCGGCCCGGCCGCGCGTTTCTTCCTGCGCAAACGCCTCAAAGAGAAGCAGGTGAAAATCCTCACCCAGGCCACCGTCAAATCAATTGCCGCCGAAGCTGTTACCATCGATTCTCCGGGCGGAGAGCAGAAGCTCGGCCCTTTCGACACCGTCGTGCTGGCAGCCGGGGCTATCGCCGTGAACGACCTTGAGGCGCAGGTTAAAGGACTGGTTCCCGAGGTTTACGTTATCGGCGACGCGGCTAAGCCGGGGAAGATCCTGGCCGCGGTGGAAAAGGGCGCCGAGGTAGCGCTCTCGCTGTAATCTTGCATTCCTCGCAGTAAGTGCTAAAATATTCGGCCAGATAACCGAAAGGATGAAAACAACAAATGGAATTTTCCGTACAACCTGTAAAAATACAGAATGAAGACGGCCGGTGGTTCATGGTGGTCAGCCGCGTTGAGGGCGGCTACCTGGCGCGTGACAGCGTAACCAGCGACCTGGTTTACATGAAGCACAGCGACATAGCCGGCAGGGAAGAGGCCGCGCCGGGCAGTTGCTAAAGCATTTACAGCTTGCCGCTCTGCTGCGCTGAATACGCATTTCCACAGCATTATCGCGCCGTAAAATTTGACACAAAGGCAACCCGCTGATATATTTATACGGTTATTGTTATTCACAGGAAAGAGGAAATGAGCAATTCATACGCTATAGTCGCCACTGGCGGCAAACAATTCAGGGTCAGGACCAGCCAGGTCATCAACGTCGAGCTCCTGCCAGTCGAAAAGGGCAAGGACGTTGAGTTGAGCCCGGTACTGATGATTGCCGACGGTGAAGAAGTTATCATCGGCACACCGGCAATCGAGGGAGCCAAGGTCATAGCTACCTGCATCGAGCAGGGCAAGAGCCGCAAGATAATAGTTTTCCGCTATAAGAACAAGGTGCGCGAACGCAGGAAGACCGGCCACAGGCAACCTTATACCAGGCTATTGATAAAAGAGATTGTCAAGCCGGGTGGCAAGGTTACCAAAAAGACCGCCAAAGCTAAGGCCGCCAGCGGAGGTGACAACTAATGGCACATAAAAAAGGCGGCGGCAGCACACGCGGCGGCCGCGATAGCAATCCTAAACGGCTGGGGGTCAAACGCTATGGCGGGGAAGCTGTGCGCGCCGGCACCATCATCGTCAGGCAGCGCGGCACCAGGATACACCCGGGCACCAATGTCGGCTGCGGCAGGGATTACACGCTCTTTGCCACAATAGATGGCCTGGTCACATTTGAGCCCCACGCCAAGAACAAGAAAAAGGTCAGCGTTTACCCGGGACAAACATCATGAAAGAGAAAATTCATCCAACGTATTACACCGATGCTAAGGTAACCTGCTCGTGCGGCAATACCTTTACCACGGGCTCCACCAGGCAGACCCTCAGGGTCGAGCTTTGCAATAAATGCCACCCCTTCTTCAGCGGCGAGCAAAAGATTATCGATACGGCCGGCCGCGTTGAGCGCTTCAACAAGAAGTACAAGCGGGAGAAAAAGGAACAGTAGCCTCACTTCGCACTACCAAAAGGGGCGGGCAAATCGGCCGCCCCTTTTTTTTACCGGATGAATAAAGATAAGCCTTTTTACTATGGCGGGCAAGCATTGATGGGTGGCGTGATGATACGGGGGCGCAACAGCCTGGCCATAGCTGTGCGAAAAATGGATGGCGGCATCGAGGTCAGCAGCCGCCCCCTGGCGACCCTCTATAAAGGCAAATGGCGGGAAATACCATTTATCAGGGGCATCATCGCCCTCATCGAGGCCGTCGTCCTGGGCACAGGCGCCCTGATGTACTCAGCCCAGGTATCCACTGAGACAGAGCAGGATAAAATCACCCCGGGCATGATCTGGGGCAGCGTGGCGCTGGGAGTGGCACTGGCAGTCGCCCTGTTCTTTGTGCTGCCCCTACTGGCGGCACGGCTGCTGGATCCTTTCATTTCCTCAGCATTCGTCAGTAACCTTATTGAAGGAATCATACGCATCATATTTTTCATCGTTTACCTTGCGCTAATCGGCCGCATGAAGGACATCCACGAGATATTCGCCTATCACGGAGCCGAGCACATGTCGGTCAACGCCTACGAGGCCGGTGTGCCCCTCGAGGTAGGTCCGGTCAGGCATTATTCCACCGCCCACACACGCTGCGGCACCAGTTTCCTGCTGGTGGTGCTTGTACTTTCCATACTGGTCTTCGCCCTGCTCGGCCGCCCCAATATCTGGATCAGCATAATGTCACGTATACTGCTTATCCCCGTCATCGCCGCTATCAGCTACGAACTGATCAAGTTCGAGGCCGCCTACAGCGGCAACCGCTTCATCCACTGGCTGCTCATGCCCGGCCTCTGGCTGCAGGCGATGACCACGCGTCATCCGGACGACAGCCAGCTCGAAGTGGCCATCCAGGCCATGAAAAAGGCGCTTGAGACCGATGGGGTAACGGTTTCAGTAGTTCAGGCTGACTGACCACGGCTGTCCTTGACAGTTCCTACAATAAAAACCTATTATCATCATGCATTTGCGTTGTCTGAGTAAGCTCCCGGGAGGTAAGCGATGTATCTTAATATACTTGTTCCGCTGGATGGTTCCGAGGTTGCCGAGTGTGTGCTGCCCCATGTTGAGGTCCTGTCAAGAGGCTATGAAAACTCCAGCATCACCTTTTTGTACGTTGTCCCACCGCTCGACGCGCCCGTGGTCAATCCCAATTACAGGTCAAAGATAAGGGCAGAGGACAGGGGCGCTGTCGAAGACTACTTGAAAAACAGGTCAAAGATAGGGGCAGAGGTCAGGGATGCTGCCGAAGACTACTTGAAAAAACTGTGTACAAAAGCCAGTTTCAAGGACAGGGCATCGGGCAAGGTTATAGTCGGCAAGGTGGCTGATGCTATCGTCGAGTATGCGGCTAAGAACAGGATGGACATCATCGTCATGGCCACGCACGGGAGCTCAGGCGTGAGCCACTGGTTCTACGGAAGCGTGGCTGAGAAAGTGGTGCACGGATCAAAAATCCCCATCTGGCTGGTCAAGGCTTCAAGCCGTCACACTGTATCCTACGCCCACAACAAGAAATTGAGCGTGCTGGTGTCGCTTGATGGCTCAGAGGTAGCAGAATCGGTGCTGCCGCACCTCGTGGAATTGAGCAAGCAGCTACCCAAAAATAAGATGGACATAGCGTTGATGCGGGTTTGCGAGATCTTCGCTGGTCCAATCAACTACCCTCCACCCGTGGCCATGAGCTGGGAAGAGTGCCTTGCCTATGAAACAAAGAGATGCAAGGAGATCTGCCAGGATTACCTCAACCGGATACAGGCCAAGCTGGAGAAATCCGGGCTTAACACCCATACGGAGGTGCCGGAGGGCAACCCGGCAGAGGTACTGATTAAGTATATTAATAATAATTCTGTCGACCTGGTCATAATGTCCACTCACGGCCGCACCGGCATCAGCAAGTGGGCATTTGGCAGCATTGCGGAGAAAGTGCTCAAAGGCGCTGAAAGCCCAATATTACTTGTCAGGGCCAAATAGGGATTGCCCCGCCTGCCCACAGGTTTAGCAGGGGTATGCATATACTCGTCAGCTAGTTTGACCCTACTTTCGCACGGATGTTAGAATACCCCGCGTCTTTGATTCAGAGTTTTCACACAATAAATTCAGGAGGATAACATCCATGGCAGACACTGATCAGCCCCTGTTGGGGAAAATTGCCCTCGTGACAGGCGCCGGGGGCGGCATCGGCAAGGCAACCGTGCTCAAACTGGCTGAGGCAGGGGCTAACATATTAATGTGCGACAAGAAGACCGACACGCTGCAGGGACTGGCCGACGAGGTCAAGAAGATCGGCAGGAAAGCAGTTTGGACTGGGACGGATATGGGCGTTATGGAAGACATTAATAAGCTGGTGGATAAGGCCAGGGCCGATTTCGGGGTGGTGGACATACTGGTGAACTGTGCGGCGGTCAGCCCATTTTTCGGGCCCCTGCTACAGCATGAGGAGAAGCTATGGGACAAGATAATGTCGGTCAACCTCAAGGGTCCATATTTCCTGGCGCTGGGCATCGCCAAGCTGCTTATCGAGAACAAGAAGCCCGGCAACATCATCAATATAGCCTCGGCAGGCGGGATGCGCCCAGACCCCATGCTGGCTATTTACGCCATTAGCAAGGCAGGCATGATCCACATGACTAGGATGCTGGCCACTTCGAGCTGGCTGTCGTCCGTTTCATCCGCACGCGGTTCTCCCAGCCCATCTGGGGTTTCCCGGAGATACTCGATATGGCCGTGAAGCAGATACCGCTAGGTCGTATCGGCGAACCCGATGAGGTCGCCAAGGTGGTGGTATTCCTCGCCTCGGACGGATCCAGCTACATTGACGGTGAGAACATCGTCGTAACCGGCGGCATGTACGCCGGCTGAACGACAGCAATAATCTGATTAAGGAAGGCAAACCCAATGGATGTATTACTTAAAGGCAAAGTGGCGCTGGTAACCGGTGCCAGCCGCGGTATCGGGAGGGCCATCGCCTTGGAGATGGCCAAATCAGGCGCTGACGTGGTTATCGCCAGCCGCAAGCAGGTCGACCTGGAGAAGGTCGCGGCCGAGATCAAGGCGCTGGGCAGGAAGTCAATAGCGGTGGCAGCCCATGTCGGGCGCATGGAGGATATAACCAACCTGGTCAACAAGGCCAGGGCGGAGTTCGGCAGGATAGATATCCTGGTCAATAACGCGGGCACTAACCCGACCATGGATGCGGCCATCGATGCTTCCGAACGCGCCTGGGACTCACTCATGAACCTCAATCTCAAGGGGCTCTTTTTCCTCAGCCAGGCCGTGGCCAGGGTGATGCGAGAGCACGGCGGCGGCGTTATCATCAATATCTCCTCGGCAGCCGGGGTCACCCCCGATATTTTGCCCATCTATTCCATCAGCAAGGCGGCCGTCAATATGGCCACCAGGGTCATGGCCAAGGAATGGGCGCCTTTCGGCATCAGGGCCAACACCATTTCACCGGGCGAGACCAAAACCGTATTCAGCGAAGCACTGTGGGGAAACCCGGAGATACTAAAACATATCCTCGAACGGACGCCCCTCAAGCGGATAGCGGAACCCGAGGAGATGGCCCATGCAGCGGTATTCCTGGCATCCGACAAATCGGGCTTTATCACCGGGCAGAACCTTGTCGTAGACGGCGGCATGACAATATAGCTTTAGAAATAATAATTAAGGAGGCGCTATGATCACATCGGGTGAGTACAAAAAAAGGCTGAGCAAGATGCGGCGCAACGTATATAACAACGGCAAACTGATCGACCGCGAGTACAAGCATATGCAGGGAGCAGTCAATATCATCGCCAAGACTTATGACATGATAACCGACCCCGAGTTAAAACAGTATGAGGACCTGCTCACCGCTACCTCTCACCTGACTGGTGAGAAAATAAACCGCTTCAACCATGTCCACCGCAGCATGCAGGATCTGCTGGCCAAGCAGCGCATGACCAGGCTCGCCTCACACCAGGTGGGGGGCTGCATAGCCCGCTGCATGGGCATCGATTCCACCAACGCGCTCTCGGTCATCACCTACCTCACCGACCAAAAATACGGCACGGAATACCACAAGAGGTTCGAGACGTGGCTGAGGGATTTCCAGACCAATGACCGCACCTCCTGCTGCGCGCAAACCGATGTCAAAGGCAACCGCCCGTGGAGGCCCCACGAGCAGAAAGACCTCGACCTCTATGTGCGCGTGGTGGAAAAGAAGAGCGACGGCATAGTGGTGCGCGGAGCTAAGGTTCATAACTCCTATGCGCCGGCTGTGGAGCAGATAAACGTTATCCCCACCCGGGCGCTCACCAAGGAGGAGGGCGACTGGGCCGTAGCCTTCACCATCCCGTCGGATGCAGAAGGAGTAAAGCAGATAGTCAGCTTCGCCATGCCCGACTATCCCGATAACTACAGCGGGCCGGGGCCCTGGGGCGGCGCCGACTCCATGACCATCTTCGACGATGTCTTCGTCCCCTGGGAACGGGTCTTCCTCTGCGGCGAAACCGAGATGGGAGGCTACCTGGCCCTGCTCTTCGCCCTCTATCACAGGCACAGCTACACCGGCTGCAAACCCGCCATGACCGACGTGCTGACCGGCGCCACCGCATTGATGGCCGAGGTTAACGGCATCGAGAAGGAGCACCATGTCAAAGAGAAGCTGGCCGAGCTCATCTGCACCTCTGAGCTTTGCTACGGAACGGGCATCGCCGCCGCTATCAACGGCTACCAATCGCCTTCCGGCACCTGGGTGCCCGATATCACCTACTGCAATGTCAGCCGCAGGCACGCCGGCCTGAATATCTACCATGAGTACGACATACTGGCCGATATCGCCGGCGGCATGCCGGCCACATTGCCGCGCCCGGCAGACTGGGTAAACGAGGAGACCAGGCCCTTTATCGAGAAATATATGGTCCGCAACCCCAACATGGCTGTGCAGGACGTCCTCAAGGCCTTCGCCTGGGTGCAGGGCATCTCCTGCTCGGAGGCTTCGGGCGTCATGCAGTATGCAGGCGTACACGGCGGAGGCTCCCCCAGGATGGAGCAGATCGCCATCATGGGCGCCTACAACATGGAGAATACCAAGAACATCGCCAAGCGCCTGGCCGGCATCAAGACCGACAAGCCCTATACCTTCGACAGGCTTGGCACCACTCCACCGCTAAAATAAGTAGAACTACTTACTTTAGTGGTCAAAGATACAGGCAGCAGGCACAAATTGTGCCTGCTGCCTTTTTTTATCTGAAAACTTGTGTTGGCTTGCCGAAAAATTTAATCACCGCATTACCAAATATACGCATCATCGATTGACACTCTGTGATATAATAGCTTCACAATTATAAGGAGGTGGCAATGAAGTCCAAGGGCACGATTCTATCATTACTCGTTGTACTTACACTCGTAGCTGTGGTGGTGGTTACCGGATGCGCTCCGGCAGCGCCATCAGGCCCCAACACAGGGCCGATTGTGATCGGCTATGTCGGCACGGCTGCCGGCCCCGGCACCAAACCCTGCATAGATGCCCAGATGATGGCGGTTGAGGAGATCAACGCGGCGGGCGGCATACTGGGCAGGCCCCTTAAATACGTCGTTGAGGACAACAAGGGCGAGACCTCGCTATCCGTAGCCGGCGTACAGAGGATGGTCATGGGCAGCAAGGCAGTCATGTACTCGGTGGAAGGCAGGACCGAGATCAGCATGGTCGCCAAGCAGAAATCCATCGACCTCTATAAAGATTTCCCGCATATGATGATCTCCAATGGAGCCAGCGGCGTGGAAGTCACCCAATCCGTTATCGCCAACTACGACAAGGAAAAGATGATCTTCCGCATGTTCAACCCCGAGCCCGGTCATTTCGCATGGGCTAACCTGATCTTCGGCATGTCCAACCCCACCAGCAATGTAGCATTGAAAGGCTTTGCCCCCAAGAAGTGGGCGCTACTATATGAAAATCTGGCCTGGACCCTGCTTTTCCGCAATGGCGGTCCTGACTGGAACCTGCCCACCTGGGACAAGATGGCCAAGGACAACTGGGGCATAGACGTGGTTTACAGCAAGCCTATCGCCGCCAGGACTGGCATGTACCTGCCCATACTGGATGCGATCTCCAAATCCGGCGCTGAGATAATTTACTGCGTCTCGAGCTGGTTCACTGACACCGAGGTTCTCACCAAGCAGTGGGCTGACTCTCCCGCCAAGGACATCCAGCTATACCTTTACGGCGGCGTGGCTCAGACGCACGATTTCTGGCAGATGACCGGCGGCAAGGCCAATGGTGTGCTAACTGCATCCTACGAAACGCCAATCACTGATGTAAACATGGCCTTCGTGAAAAAGGCCAACGCCAGGGGCATCCCCGTACAGATGCACGTCGCCTGCGCCTATGACGACGTCTACCTGTTCAAGGCAGCGGTCGAGAAGGCCGGCGGCACCGCCGATATGGACAAGCTGATTGCCGCGTTTGAAACAACAACACTCAAGGGCGGCGTCCTCGGTGATGAAAGAGTCGAGATGACCAAGGTCCCCGGCTTCTTCCATTCACGTGTCTGTGCGGATCCCAACAATCCAACCACTCTTATACCGGGTGCTATGGGCATCGGCATGGCCCAGTTCCAACAGAACGGCGAGATGATACCTATGTACCCCGAGAAATATGCACAGCTTGACAAATACCAGTCCCCGGCAGCCCTGCGCGCAGCAGCCGCCGCAGCACCGGCACCGGCAGCTAAATAATAAGGAGGTATTGATTTGAGGAAGTTTTATTTACCTATTGCGGTACTGATGATCGCTGTCATGCTCGGCAGCATCGGCTGCGCCCCTTCCGCGCTTAAACCCTGCACCGTCGAACTCGGCTACGTCTCCAACGAGTGGGCCGGCGAGGAAACCATCGCCGCGGACGTTTACCTCACCGTTACGAACCCCAACTCCGTCCCCGTTTCCCTCGACTCGCTGGACTATAACCTGACCGTTAACAAGACCCAGATCGGCATGAAGACCCTCGTCCCCAAGCTGATAGTACCGGCCAACGGCTCCGTCGGGCTAACATCAGTCTGCATTATAGACTACTCGGCGTCACTTGCCGTCCAGAAGATATACATCGGCATGGGCAAGGACTACGTCACTGCCCACGTGATGGCCGCTCCTCTCTGGAAAGTCCTCGGCGGCAAGAAACCCCCGCTGTGGGACTATCCCGCGCTGGGCATCCTGGCTATTGCCAATGGCGGACCCACCGTTGCTGATATCAAGGCCGGCACTGCCGATATGACCGCTGCGGTTGGCGCTTATGCCAAGATCCGTGGCACCATCGATGCTGTCCAGGGCGCCCTCGACAAAACCTGGGCCGCTTCACCCGATGGCCCCTGCGTCTATAACGTGGCAGGCAAGGCAACTATTTCCTACGGCACGATGACCAAGGACACTTCGTTCGACCTCAATTACACGAAATAGCAGGCTACTTATTTGGGTCACGATTAGTGCCTCCCGGGATCGCCCGGGAGGCACTAATATTTATTATCATGTATACTTGACAGACTTGACACTCGTGATAGAATATACACATATTCAAATTATCGAGGAGGTGGTTATGAGGCAAAGGCAAATTCTAATTCCTGTAATAATGGTAATCGTGGTGCTGTTGTTGCTGTTCGGCTGTGCGCCGTCAGGCGTGCCAGCGGGCAAGGATACGGGTCCGATCGTATTCGGCTACGTCGGTTCGGCGGCTTCACCGGGTACCAAGCCGGTCATGGACGCTATGAAGATCGCTGCCCAAGAGATAAATGAGGCCGGCGGCATCGGTGGCAGGCCTGTCAGTTTCGTCGTTGAGGACAGCAAAGGAGAGACTTCACTCTCGGTAGCAGCAGTCCAGCGGATGGTCATGGGCAACAAGGCCTTGATCTACTTCGTTGAAGGCCGAACAGAGATATGCCTGGCTGTCCAACCAAAATCAGTCGAGCTCTACAAGCAGTTCCCGCATATTGTAGTATGGCAGGGACCTATGGGAAGGGAGCTTACCAATGATATCGTAAAGGACTATGATAAGCTAAAGTTCATCTTCCGTGACTGGGACCCGGAAGATGCCCATTACTGCTCTATCCCGGCCTATTTCGGCGTATTTAAAGAGGTAGTGGGAGCCAGCAAGATAGCCTGGCTTTGGGAAGACCTCGCATGGACGACAGTATGGAGAAATGGGGTGACAGGGCTCCCAACCTGGGAAAACTATGCCAAGGAGACTTACGGCATCGATACGGTTTACAGTAAAGCCGTGAAGGCCAGAACCGGCATGTACTTGCCGATACTCGAAGCCATAGCAGCCAGCGGCGCGCAGCAGATTATGTTTGTCAGCAGCTGGTTCACAGATACGGAAGTTTTCGCCAAGCAATGGGCGACATCATCTGCCAAAGATATACCCGTATGCTTCTACGGCGGCACATCTCACACCTACGATTTCTGGGACCTGACCGGCGGCGCGGCATTGGGTTGCATGGGATCATTCTATGAAAAAGAGGAGCCTTTCAATCCCAATGCCATACCTTTCCTGCAGAAGATGGACAAGGCCGGGATACCCGTCCAGGTCAACGTGGCCATCGGGTACTCCGACATGTACCTTTTCAAAAAGGCTATCGAGAAGGCCGGCACAACGGATGTTGAGAAGCTTATCCCCACGCTGGAGGGTCTGTATCTGAACGATATTTCAATCCTTGGAATACACGNNNNCGAGGGCACGAAAATAGCGCCGTTCTTCCATTCGCGCATCATGGCCAATCCTGAGAACCCTCGCGAGCCCTCACCAATGTATAAGGCAGATATGACAAAATGGGTCAACCCCGTCGGCCAGTTCCAGGGCAAAGGCAACGTAGTAATGCTTTCCACCGGCATGGGCAGCACGGAATGGCCGCCTCGTTACAAGGGCACCTACGCCCATCCCGAACAATATCAGTCCCCGGCAGCCCTGCGCGCAGCAGATTATGTTTGTCCGCAGCTGGTTCACAGATACGGAAGTTTTCGCCAAGCAATGGGCGACATCATCTGCCAAAGATATACCCGTAAGCTTCTACGGCGGCACGTCTCACACCTACGACTTCTGGGACCTGACCGGCGGCGCGGCCTTGGGTTG
>JAPLHK010000014.1:1126-7006 GCA_026389715.1 Chloroflexota bacterium | reverse complement strand
AGTCGGTCTTCCTGGCCTCGGGAACCTACGACCTGGCTATCCTGATAGCCGGCAAGACCATGCAGGAGATAGCGGTCTTCGTCTCAGAGAAGCTGGCGCCCATGGACGCCGTCCAGGGAACGGTAACGCATTTCATCCTCAAGAAATACAAGGAGGACGGGGTCATCTTCGAGGATGACGGTGAGCCCCGCAGGCTGGGCGTGGTAGCTTAACCGCCGCCGTCCGCCTGTTATAGAGGAGGCCTGACTTGACACACCATACAAAAAAACCGAACTGTAAACGTGAGTATATATCTCAAAAAGCCCGCGATATCTCCCCCTCGGGCATCAGGAAGTATTTCGACCTGCTGTCCACCATGGACGGCGCCATATCTCTGGGTGTTGGTGAACCCGACTTCGTAACCCCCTGGCCGATGCGCGAGGCCGGCATCATGGCAATCGAGAAAGGTTTCACCATGTACACCTCCAACCGCGGTATACCCGAGTTGAGGGAGGCGATAGCCAGGTATCACAAGAAATTTTATAAGCTCAATTATGACCCGCAGACAGAGATACTGGTGACTACCGGAAGCAGCGAGGCGCTGGACCTGGCCTTCCGCGCTATCCTGGACCCCGGGGATGAAGTTATCATGACAGACCCACATTATGTGGCTTACCCGGTATGCGTAGCCCTGACCGGCGGGGTGCCCGTCCCGGTACCCACCTACGAGAAGAACAACTTCGAACTGATGCCGGACGACGTGAGGAGAAAGCTGACGCCCAAAACCAAGGCCATCCTGATGAGTTTCCCATCCAACCCCACCGGGGCGGTCATGCCGCGGGACCTGGTTATCGAAATAGCCAAAATCGCTGTTGAGCATGACCTGGTAATTGTCTCCGACGAGATCTACGCCCGGCTCACCTATGATACCGAGCACACGTGCCTGGCCAGCCTGCCCGGCATGAAGGACAGGGTCATCCTGATCGGTGGTTTCTCCAAGGCCTTCGCCATGACCGGTTGGCGAGTGGGTTTCACGCTGGCCAACGCAGATATCACGGAGGCCATGCTCAAGGTGCACCAGTACACCATGATGTGTGCACCGATCATGGGACAATTGGCCGCCGTGGAAGCGCTCAAGGACAGCAATAACAAGGAAGTCGAGGATATGCTGGCGGAATATGACCGGCGCAGGCGGGTTATAGTCAAGGGGTTCAGGGACCTCGGCCTCTCCTGCTTCGAGCCGAAGGGGGCTTTTTACGCCTTCCCCTCCGTGAAATCCACGGGCATGACCTCGGAGGAATTTGCCGAAGGGCTGTTGACGGAAGAGAAAGTGGCCGTAGTGCCTGGCTCGGTTTTCGGCAAATGCGGGCAGGGCTACGTGCGCTGCTGTTACGCCACCTCCCTGCCGGAGATAGAGGAAGCGCTCAAGCGGATAAAGAAGTTCTTAGACAGGCACCGTAAAAAATAGTTAGCGCCGGTTGAGCCAGTTCCTGAATTCCCCGAGCAGTGCCGGGTTGGCCGCTATGATTGCTGCATCGTCTATAGATGCCGGCTCGCCGTTATAACGTTTTACCTCTCCACCCGCCTCCTTGACCAGCAGCAGGCCGCTGGCCACGTCCCAGGGATAAAGGTACTTATGGAAGTACAGGCTGAACCGGCCGCAGGCCACGTAGGCCAGGCCCAGTGCGGAGGAGCCCGTTATCCTCAGGCAATGCAGCTTTGGCCACAGGCCAGTGGCGATATCCAGCAGGTCTTTACTGCGCTCGGCATTATAGCCGAGATCCACTCCGGCAGAGGCCTTCTCCAGCGTCTTTACAGCGGAAACCCTTATCTTTTTCCCGTTCAGGTGCGCTCCCTTCCCTTTGACGCTGTAAAAAGTCTCATTTCTCATGGGGTCATAGGTCACGCCCAGCAACACATCGCCACGCTTAGCCAGGGCTATATTCACACAGAATAAAGGAATGCCGAAATAAAAGTTATTGGTGCCGTCGAGCGGATCGATTATCCAGGTATATTCGGCGCCCTCCCTGCTGGCCCCAGCTTCCTCAGAAAGTATGCCATGGGAGGGGAATTCCGAGTTAATTATCCCCAGTATCTTCTTTTCGGATAGCAGGTCGGCCTCGGTCACCAGGTTGCGCTTGCCTTTGACATGCATTTCCACGGGTTTGCCCTGGCATTTTTTGAGGATTTTGCCGGCTTCCGATGCTGCATACCTGGCGATTGTATAAGCAGATTTGCCATGAACGGACAGGGGTAATGGTAATCGGGTGCCCTCAGGCATGGCGCGTCAGGCCCATTTTGAGCTTCACTTCGGCCAGAGTCTGCTTGGCAATAACTCCCGCCCTCCGAGCCCCCTCATCAAGGATGGCATAGATATGCGCTGGATCTTTCTCAAGGGCAGCCCTTCTCTCCCTGAAATCGTGGAGAGCGTTATTTATTCCATCGGCGAGCAGTTTCTTACAGTCGACACAGCCGATGCCAGCCACCCGGCACTGTGCATCGATCTCCTTGGTCCTCTCCTCATTGAAAAAGTGGTGCAGGCTGAAGATATTGCAAACTTCCGGATGGCCCGGGTCGTTGCGGCGCTGCCGGGCCGGGTCGGTCACGGCCGTCTTTACCCTTTCCAGCGTCTCCTCCGGGGTGGCTGCCAGCTCGATATGGTTGTTGTAGGACTTACCCATCTTCTGCCCGCCGTCAAGGCCGCGCACCAGTGGGTAATTGGTAAGCTTGGCCTGCGGCTCGGGGAATGTATCGCCGAAGATGAAGTTGAACCTGCGCACTATCTCGCGTGTCATCTCTAAGTGCGGCAACTGGTCCTCCCCAACTGGAACGGCATCAGATTTATACAGCATGATGTCTGCAGCCATCAGCACCGGGTAGCCCACCAGCCCGTAATTGACATTCTGCGGCTGCATCCTGGCCTTCTCCTTGAAAGTCGGCACGCGCAGCAGCCAGCCCAGCGGCGTCAGCATGCCCAGCAAGGTGAAAAGCTCCGTCACTTCCGGGACTTGCGACTGGACGAATACGATGGATTTTTTGGGGTCGATGCCGGCCGCCAGCCAATCGAGGCTCATCTCAAAGATATTCTGCTGAAGCTCGGAAGTGCTCTCAAGTGTGGTGAGGGCATGTATATCTACAATGCAATATACGCAGTCGTATTTTTCCTGCAGTTTGACATAGTTCTGGATTGCCCCGATGTAGTTGCCGATATGTTGCCGCCCGGTCGGGCGCGCGCCTGAAAATACTCTCTGTCTCATATCAAGGTAGAAGTCTATCACAAATATGTTTTCAGCTACAAACCCACCCTGCGGACAGGACGTTTACATCTTGTCGGGCGCAGTCATACCCATCAAATGCAGCGTTTTGGCCAGGACCACGCGAGCGGCCTGGACCAGCCTCAAGCGCGCCTTGGTGACGGCTTCATCATCCGAAATGACACGGCACTGTTTGTAAAAGGAATGGAACACTGTAGCCAGGTCCTGCGCATAAAACGGCAGGTGGTGGGGTTCACGCGTGGCGGCGACCACTTCGATTATCTCGGCTATCTTCACCATCTTGCGTATCAGGGTCAACTCCGCTTCCTCATGCAACAAACCCAGTTCAGCCTGGCTGAAATCAATACCCTTCTCCTCAGCGTTACGCAGTATACTGCTTATACGCGCGTGTGCGTACTGCACGTAATAAACAGGATTCTCGGCCGACTGCTTAATGGCCAGTTCCAGGTCGAAGTCCATCTGGCTGTCGGCGGAACGCGACAGGAAAACGAAGCGGCAGGCATCGGGGCCTACCTCGTCGAGCAACTCGCGCAGTGTGACGATATCGCCGCTGCGCTTGGAAACCTTTACTAACTCCTTGCCGCGCCTGAGGGTTACAAGCTGGCAGATCATTATCTCGAGCCTGTCCGGATTTATGCCCAGCGCGCTCATGACCACTTTCATACGCTGCACGTGCCCCTGGTGATCGGCGCCCCAGATATCGATGACGTTATCGAACTTGCGGTCCACGAACTTGTTGTAGTGATAGGCAATATCCGAGGCAAAGTAAGTCGGTGTGCCGTCGCTGCGGATAAGCACGTTGTCCCGGTCGTCACCCAGGGTGGAGGAGATAAACCAGGTGGCATTCTCGCGTTCGGTGATATACCCGCCATCCCTCAACATTTTCATCGTCCCGTCGAACTGGCCGCTCTGAAAAAGCGACTGCTCGCTGTACCAGACGTCGAAATTAACACCCAGGGAGGTAAGGTCGGCCTTTATCTGCGCCATCTCTTTCTCAATGCCTACACTGCCGAGCTCAGATACTGCCTGCTCCGTCGGCATTTTAAGGTATTTGTCGCCGGAGGCACCGATTATCTCTTTAGCCAGGTCAATCACGTAACTGCCGTGGTATCCATTGGCCGGCACCTCCGCCTCCTGACCCAGCGCCTGCTGATAGCGCGCAAACAGCGACCGGTGAAACGCTTCAAGCTGACTGCCGGCGTCATTGATATAGTATTCCGTAGATACCAGGTAGCCGGCCGCGCCTAAAACGAGCGCCAGCGTGCTGCCCAGCACAGCCCCACGGCCGTGACCCACGTGCAGCGGGCCCGTCGGATTGCCGCTGACAAACTCGAGCTGGATGGTTTTATCCCCTGGGGGAGTATTGCCATATGCTTCACCCGACCGGCAGATAAGGTCCACCTGCCCGGTCAGCCATTTTGTACTGAGGGTGAAATTGATGAAGCCCGGGGCAGCTATGGAGACCTTCTCAATATCGGCCAGGGGCGGCATATTTTTTATAATGGCCTGCGCTACATCCATGGGCTTCTTACCGGTCAGCCGTGCCAGCTTCAGTGGAAGGCTGCTCGAGTAGTCCCCGTGCTCGGGCCGGGCAGGTTTTTCTATGGTGATCTCCAAAATGGTGTCGCTGCCGGCCTGTCCCAGTTCAGGCACGCGGGCAACAGCCTGCTCCAGCGCTTCAGCCAATTGTTTTTTAAATGTCATGCTTTCCCCCGTACATTAAGACGATGTCTTATCCAAAATATTTTATTTTCGAAAAAGAAAGTACTATTTTAATTGTTTTCGATGTCTTTATGCCAGATTTTGCGGTATTCCATGGCTAAAAATTTGTGTTCCGGGTCTTTTAAACCGGGATCCTTATGAAAAATCGCCTTGGCCTCCCGCCGTGCGGTTTCGAGCAGGCGGGTATCAGATAATTTCGCCATCTTGAGGTCGGGCAACCCGCTCTGCCGCGTGCCGAAAAATTCCCCCGGCCCGCGCAGTTCGAGGTCTTTCTCGGCCAGCGCAAACCCGTCGTTTATCTCCTCGATAGCCTTGAGGCGTTCCTGGCCGTACTCGGACGGGTTCTCCGACAGGAGCATGCAGTAGCTCTGATGTTCGCCCCTGCCCACTCTTCCACGGAACTGGTGAAGCTGTGCCAGGCCAAAACGGTCGGCAGCTTCGACCAGCATCACCGTGGCGTTGGGAACATCTATGCCTACTTCAACCACCGAGGTGGAAACTAATATATCAAGCTTGCCATCCTTGAAAGCGTGCATCACTTCTTCCTTCTCAGCCCCTTTCATTTTGCCGTGCAGCAAACCCAGCCGGAGGGTGGGGAAAACATCGCTGGATAAACGCTGATACTCGGCAACTGCAGCCTTTACCTCAAGGGTCTCCGATTCCTCGATGAGCGGACAGATCACAAAGGCCTGGCGGCCTCCGGCAACCTGTTT
Source organism: Chloroflexota bacterium (assembly GCA_026389715.1). Lineage (GTDB taxonomy): Bacteria > Chloroflexota > Dehalococcoidia > GIF9 > UBA5629 > CAIMUM01. The sequence continues at coordinate 1,317 of JAPLHK010000014.1, read as the reverse complement.
GCGGATAAAATTATAAGCCCTCTGGCGGTCGTCCGCGCTAATCCACTTTGTTTTGATGAAATGCCGGCCGGCCGGCATTTCATCAATGGTCGATATATCCAGGTCGCCGTAGAGGGTCAGCGCCAGCGTGCGGGGTATCGGGGTAGCGGTCATAACCAGCAAATGGGGGTTGAAGCCTTTCTGCCTGAGCG
>JAPLHK010000014.1:0-1045 GCA_026389715.1 Chloroflexota bacterium | reverse complement strand
GCGCTGCAAAACCCCGAAACGGTGCTGCTCGTCGATCACCGCTATGCCCAGCCGGGAGAATCTAACGCCCTTTTGTACCAGCGCATGAGTTCCGACCACTAAATCTATCCCGCCGCTCTTGACCAATTCATGTGTGGCGGCCTTGTCCCGGGCGTTCAGGCTGCCGGTAAGCAGGGCTACCTTCAGTCCGCGCCCGCCTTCCTGCTGGAAGGTATATATATTGGATTGCCTGCCGGTCTCACCGCACGTCGAAGAAAGCAATTTGGAGAGAGTGGCGAAATGCTGTTCGGCCAGTATCTCGGTGGGCGCCATGAATGCTCCCTGGTAACCATTTTCTACCGCTATCATTAACGCTATGGCAGCCACCACGGTCTTGCCGCTGCCGACATCGCCCTGCAGCAGGCGGGACATCGGCACGTCCCTGCGCAGGTCACTGCAAATCTCCTTTGTAACCTTCCCCTGGGCAGCGGTCAGAGTAAAGGGCAGTGAATCAACGAATCGCCTTACACGGCCTTCATCGATGCTGAAGCTTTGCCCGGGCTGTTCCTCCTGCCATTCCCGCTTCCTGTCCAGCACGCCGAGCTGCAACAGTAGCAGTTCATCAAACGCCAGCCTCTGCCTGGCGGTATTTTGGGCTGCGTAATCATCAGGGTAATGGGCCTGAAGGATAGCCCTCTGCAGCCCCACCAGATGGCAGCGCTCACGTATCTCCGCAGGTAGAAAATCAGTTACCCGGTCCAGGTAACCGTCCAGGGCACTCTTAACCCAGTTCCGGACCTGCCTGGGGAATAAACCCTGCGTAAGCTGGTAAACAGGTACCAGCCTCCCGGTGTGCACCAGTTCCCTGTCCTCAATCATCTCCCACTCGGGGTTCTCAAATGTCTTCACATAGTTGAACTCTTTAACACGTCCGCTCAAGGAGATATAGGCATTGGTCTTCAGTTGCGCCGCCACCCAGGGCTGATTGAACCAAACCGCCCGCGCGTTGCCCGTCTCGTCACCTACTACCGCCTCGCTGCTTTTCAGGCGGCCGAGCATAACCTTC
>JAPLHK010000031.1 GCA_026389715.1 Chloroflexota bacterium | reverse complement strand
CCTCGATCCTAAGGGGACCGAAACCATTCGTTTTGCGGATTACTCGCAATCTTATATAGGTAAAAGGCGTGATATTGCCTTTGTTACTGTCGGTGGAAACGACGGTGGCCGGCTGGTGATCACGTCTAACAGTGGCTGGAGCGGCTGGAACGTACAGCTTAATCCTAACGGCACGGCCCCTGATCCGCTCGGGTCGGCGACCCATTCCCACATCGACTACCTGGCGGTCAAGTTCTCCCCCAACTACACCAGTGATTCCTCAGTGGTGGTAATATATGCAGATGCCACTGCCACTTACTACAACATAGCCTTACGCGATACAAGTACGAATACCACTTTGCAGTGGGCCTTCCCCGCACCCGGGATAGAGGTTAAGAATCCTGCTTCACCGGCAGGAGCTTCACCCAACTGGGACCAGGTCAATACCGTGGACCTTCATCTACCTTCCGATTTCTCCGGCCAATCCGCGTCGCTGCGCAGAGCCTATATCAGTCTTGACGCCTATGGCAGCGGGGGCATCGGCCCTGACCTGCGTCCGTTACCTAAGGATCATAGTGCCCAGGATGGCATATACAGGATAGATGATACGACCGTCTACGTGCTGATGGATACCTCGAACAACGCCGACAAGTCCATTTACAGCATCGCTTACTATGGCACCTACGCCTCGGGCAAGCTGCTGGCAGGAGAGCGCATGGGGTTGCCCTGCACCGCTGCCGTGCCCACCTGGTTTACCGACTCTCCCACCACCTGCCCTATACCCTGCTGGTACCCGGCGCTCAAGCCACCCACGGGCGCGGCCAACCAGGAAACCTGCGCTAACGGGGCTAAGACGGGTATCGGCGCTGCCATAGTGGACTGGAATGCCAAGGGCACGCTGGCCTACGCCGCCACCTCTTCCCTGGCTGATACGGTCTATGCCGGCCAACCCGGATTCGATAATGGCCACTCTGTGACTACGGAGACTATAAAAGCAAAGTGGTACCAGATGTACAACTGGGATGCCGTGCCCAACGACGAATCGGCGTTGTCCATATCCCGCAACAATGGAGAGACCTGGAACCAGCTCTCTATCATCGATACGACAATAGACTGGTTCAATGACGTGGCGGTGGCGCCCGACTGCACAACCATTTACTTAGCTTCGGCCAACAGGAACAACGGCACCGGCTGTAACCAGTTCGATAGTGTCTGGCGCTCCACCATCAACCCCAACGTCGCGACCCCGCTTCCCGCGGTTCCCCCGCTGGGCACTTACTGGGAGCGCGTCTATTGCCGCGTTACCTTCGGCTCCTGCATGGTTGCTCAGACCGACCTGCCCATACTGAGGGTAGTACCGTCCTGCACAGACAAGAAGGATGGCGAAATCGTCGGCTGGGCCGCGCAGGGCGCGACTGCAACAACGTCGGGTAAGGCCGGCGTGATGGCCTGGTCGCCCGACTACGGCGATTACTGGGCCAATATCTCGCCAAGATTCGCCGTCCAGGACTTTGCCTTTGAATCCAGCACTACCATGTATGTCCTGGGCTCCAGCGGACTGGTCCAGAGGCTGCCTTACACCGGCACCTCATGGTCCACCAACCTGCCTTTATACGACACTGTCCTCTCCGCCGCCCATACCATTGTGGCTATACCGGACGGCAAGGTACTGATAGGCGCAGCCGTAGGTTCCAACAGCGATATGATGGCAGCCTACTCCGCTGACAAGGACGTCACCTTCGGCTTCGTGGACGGCTCCGTTAACAGCCACGGCAACGTGCACGCCATCTTCGACGTGGACTTCGCGAACAACAACTTCATTTACGCCGGCGATGACGGTAAGGTTTCCGGTGATTACATCAACTCCGGCACCGTCTATCGCAACACTGCCACCAGCGGAGGCCGCTGGACGGACAACGACATGATGTCCGCGGGCAATGGCAACGGCAATGCGTTAAGCAGCACCTACACCCTGTTCAACCCTGTGGCTCCTACTCCACCACACATCGTCGGCCAGTTTGGCCTGGCACAGGCCTGGACGGGTTCACCGGAACCGGCGCTCTATACTGCCCATGATAACTTTACCTATACCCCAAGCGTCGGACTTGCTGCTGTTAACAACAGCGCGGTCTGCCGCACACTCAAGCCGCGCGACGGCATGCCCAAGCCGGGCATAGCGTGGGACTGTCTCGACATCTTTGCCCCGCTCAGCACCACCGGCGTCGCCTTCACACTTGAGCCCACCTCGCTCAAATACTGTGGCTGCTGCACGCTTGACACCAATACCACCCTCTACGCCATCGATGACGAGAGCGGCAACTGGTCTTGGGGCGCAACGTCCCGGTCGTACACTCCTACCACCCTAAGTGGCCGCTGGAATAATCACCTCAATAACATTGCAGTACCGTGGGATTCCGCTTTCCCCGGCTATACACCGTCTTACAACCAGGGCATGCTCTGGGCCTACACCGATTGCTTAGCCAAGAAAGGCCCGGTACTGAAAGCCCCTGCTGACAAATTCCTGATCGGCGCTGACCCGGTAACCGGCCGCAACCAGCAGATAGACCTGAACTGGGATCAACTCTGCTTGTCCACCTCGTACGAACTCCAAATCGGTAAGGATAAATCATTTACTCTGAAGATCAACCCGGCAGTCAATAGCGCCGGCGCGATATCATCCGTAAGCGGCTCTATCTTGCTCACCATGGATGCTTACAATATGACTGCACCGGCTGCCTGGATAGCCCCGGGTGCGCTGCCTGAAGCCGGCGCTATCTACTACTGGAGGATACGGAGCTTCCGCTCGGCCACGGGGCAGATTGCGGTCAGCCCCTGGTCGGACGTGCGCAGCTTTAGCATCAAGCCGGGGTCCGAGGTCCGCAGCTTCACCGTGAAGGCCGGACTCATTGTCAATACCCCGTACTACGGCGTACAACTGCTGGCCCCTAACAACGCCTGCACGGGCTGCAAGGTCAAGCCCGCTTCCTTCTCATGGAGCCCCTGGAAAGCGACTTCTAAATATGAGTTCGACCTCGCCAAGGATGCTGAGTTCAAGACGCTGGTCGTAACCGCCACGACCACCACCACCGGCTACGAATACAGTGGCACGCTGGACTACAGCACAAATTATTTCTGGCGAGTGAAGGCCCTCGAAGTCAATGGTCAGAACATCCCGAGTGATTGGTCCGCTACCTTCAGCTTACAGACCGAGCCCAAGCCGGTGCCACCCGCTCCTCCGCCGCTTGAAGCACCCATCCCGCTATGGGGTTGGGTCATTATCGCCGTCGGCGCCATCCTCGTAATCGCCATCATTATATTCGTGTATAAGTCCCGCCACACATATTAATCCCGGGTAAACCGGTTAAATAAGAAAGGGGGACGGTATTTGCCGTCCCCCTTTTTGATTGTAAGTGGGATATAGCCGCCTCTATATAAAGGACCTTCCGATGCCTGAGGGGACTATGGCGGTTAATAGGAGCTCAGTCTGCTCTCGATGGCGGCCTCGCTGGGAAAGGCGCCGTCCTGGATGCTCCTGATTATACCGCTGGAATCGATAAAAAAGGTCACCGGTATGCCGCTGGTTACGTTATACGCTTGGGCCACCGAGCCGGCTTCGTCCAGGGGGACGGTGAATGTCCAGCCGCTACTGGTAATCTGCGCTCCTACAGCTTCAGGCCGGTTAGAACTGAAACCGCCGGCGGCGCTGTTGATCATAAGCATGACTACGCTACTATCCGGATACTTATCCCGGACGGTTTGAAAAAATGGCATTTCATCCATGCAGAAATGACACCCAAGATTCCAGAAATTGATGATGACCTTTTTGCCATGCAGAGCGCTGAGAGTTACCTGGCTGCTGTCTGCGCAGGCCAGGGTGAAATCAGGCGCGGAATTACCCACTGACGATCCGGCCGGGACCGGTGTTGCAAAGGTAGCATCGCCGGATGAGCGCTCGTTGCCGTCGGCGTCCCTGGATGTAACCTTGTAATGGAAAGTCGTTTGCGGTGCAAGGCCGTAAAGGATGACGTCGTGAAATATAGCCAGGGTGGTATCGGTCTGGGAGGGTTGCAGCGTTCCGTAGCCGGCTGAAGTCCCATAGCTGACCTGGCTGGTGGCAGGCTCATCTGTTTTCCAGGTTATCTCTGCCGAACCTCCCATCCCGGAACTCGAAATATTCGATACTTTAACCTCGCTGATGACGGGAGGTGTGGTATCACGGACGTCGGAAACGCTGAGTATGCCGGTAGCTTCGAGGCTGGCATCCGGTGAATCGGGGCTATCACCCAGCCGCGATTCGACGGTTATATGGTACGACTTACCCTGTTCGAGGCTGGTCAGCTTGACAACATGGTCGGTAACCATGGCATCGTCTTTAGCGTTCTCACATTGCGTCCCGCCGTCAAGACAATATATCACGATGCTGTTGGATTTCTTGTCGGTTTTCCAGGTCACCGTAGCGCCGGTGCGGGTTATATCGGAGTACTGTATATTGGATATTACCGGTGCCGTGGAGGAGCTTGAAGGAGTCGTGGTTGATGAGGGCGGCATGACAGCCGGCGCCGGCGCCTTAAGCTGGTCCATGATAAAGACGATTCCCATTATGATCACGCCTGCCAGGGCAATCAGGGCTACTAAAATCGGCAGGGGTGATCCTTTGGCCTGCCGCGCGCGGCCTGCCCGTCCCTCATATTCCTGTGGCTTTTTGGCCTGTTTCCTGGCCCTCTCTGGCTTGATCTCGTCGATAAAGCCGGGTGACGGGGCAGGGTAGGCCGCCTCATAAGGCTGCGTGGCAGGCTGGCCGTAATATTGGTCCTGCTGGGGCGCGTAAGCCTGCTGGGGAGCATACGCCGGGTAAGGCTGCTGGGGAGCGGACGTCATGGCCTTATAGCGCTCCTCGGCTTTAATGAAGGGCTTCGTCTTTTCGGAAGGCAAACGGTTGTTGCCGCAGGTCGGGCAAACCTTGCTGCGATCGGGGACGGGGTTATCACAGTTAGGGCAGACGCGCTGGTCAGCCGATTGAGGGAAAGCTGCGGGCGGGGCGGCAAAGGGAGTTGCCGACATCTGTGGATAGACTTCCTCGGGGGGGGTGTGGCGTACGGAGGTGCGGGTTGGCCCGGCCGCGGCGGTAGCCCTTTTCTCATCTATCCTGCGCCAGTCTTCACCTGTATACCTGCCGGGCAGAAGCTCTCCCTCGCTTAACGTGCTCCCTCCTCCGAATTTACCGTGTACGGGGCACATGCTGGAGCCCGGGGGTATGGGTCTACGGCACTTGGAGCAAACCTTCTGCGTCGTTGCTACCTGCTCAGGCGCTGGGGCAGGAGCATAAGTGTAAGCCGGATCGCCCTGCGCCGGTTGCATAACGCCGTGTCCCTGTACGGGGCTCTGGGTGATGACATTTCCCATGCGCCCGCAATAGGGACAGGTCCTGGCGCCCGGGCTTATCCTTGAACCGCAGTTGGAGCAATACGCCTGGCTGCTGATGCTGCTTGAAGGGGCAGCGGGACCGCCGAACCTGCCGGGCCTGAAGGAATTGTCTTTCTTGCCGCAGTGCGGGCATACGGCGGCGTTGGGCGATTCAATCAGCAGGTGGCAATAAGGGCAGAATCTTGCGCCGCATTGTTGACAGCTTGTGGCGTTGGATTCATTGATCGCATGGCACCTTTGACAGATTATACTGGGCATTAAATATTTTCCATAACGGTTGCCTTCAACGTTATATTAAAGGTAAGACAAGCTATCCTGTATGTCAAGTTTGGCGAATAGTCAATGCGTATAAAAAGATGCTTGATGGACGTAACAATTTGCCGGGGAGACGGTCAATTGAATTCAATACGAGTTGATCATAAATTCCAGTTCGCCGGGCCCGGTGAACATGCCCTGCTGGATACGGCGTATGACGCCATCCTTGTCGATAAAATAGGTCCTGGGTATGCTGGTGAGCTCGTATTTGTTGAAGGCCTCTTCGCCCGGGTCGAGGCAGACTGTAAAGGTGTAATTGCCATTGGTGATGAAGGAGCGGATTTGCGCCTCCTCCGACTGGCTGCCGGCGACGGTAAGTATCATGATCTCATTGCCGCTGCTGTACTTGTCCCACACCGCCTGGAAATGGGGCAGTTCGAGCTTGCAGGGCGAGCACCAGCTGGCCCAGAAATTGAGGATGACTTTTTTACCGCGGAACTGGCTGAGCGATACTTCTTCGCCTTTAAGGTTTTTCAAGGTGAAATCAGGCGCACGGCTGCCCATGTACGGCGACGCGCCGGACTCCGGTTCCGTCTTAAATACATAGTCATCCGATGTCTTGGTCATGGTGTTGCCGGAGGCATCCCGCGAGATGAGCTGGTAGTGGTAAGTGGTTGACGGCGAAAGTCCGCTGAGAAACAGGCTGTGACCGGTACTGAATTTATCCGTGAACGCGGAAGGAAACTCATCGCCGCTGACAAGTCCGTATCTGACCTGGGATTTAGCCTTCTCATCAGTTGTCCAGGAGATCGTGGCCGAGGTGTCATTGGCGGACACGGCGGGCTGGCCGACAAGCTGCGGCGCAACGGTATCTGCGGCGGAGAGTAAGGTCTGGAAATCCCGCTTAAATGGTTCATTGATGTTGCCGGAGTTATCCTGGCACTGAAAATCCATATAATACGTCCGGCCGCTGTCCAGTCCGGTCAGCAAAACTGTATGGTAAATATCCGGTTTGGTTGAACCCTTGATAATTATTGGGTCGCCGGTGTCAGTCCTAAGGTGGATCTCGCTAATGCAGGGTTCACTTGTTTTCCAGGTTATGGTCGCCCCGTGGTCGCTGACAGATCCGATGTTATAGTCAGATATCGCAGGTGGAGTAGAATCAGAGGGTGGTGCAGGCGTAACGGGGGTAACCGGAGTGGTAACAGGTGTACTAACTGGGGCTGTCGAATTCTGGCTCACAGCCGCAGTTGGCACGGTGGTATTGTCCGCGGGCGCCTGCCCCGATTTACCTGCAGCAAAGATTTTGGTCAGCCAGGCCAGCGGGTTAACAGCGGGTTGAGTTTGCTGCGCAGGGCTGCCGGAGGCGGAGCCGTCTCCCTGCCTGACTGCCTCCGGTATGGTAGGAGATGCCAGCCACCTGGTTATATCGTCGAAGTTGTTATAAACATAGAAGGCCCCCATGATAAGGAGGATAATCAATATGATGCTGACAGCCGTCGTTACCATCCTCCTGGTATTAACGCCGGCCGGCTGCTGCTCCCCGTCTTCGTCTTCCTCGAGGAAATCCTTATAATGCTTTTTAGAGGTGGGTTTTTCATCGAAGCCGTTGTCCTCATCCTGTTCCCGCTCTTTTCTCTGCCGCTTTTTCGGCTCTTTTTGCTCACCTGAATCCATTTCCTCTATGTGGTCCAGGATGGGGCTGCGGTGACGCATACCGGCCGGAAACCTGGAATCATCGGCATCATGACGGCCGGCCGGGCGTGAGGGCGGCTCCGCCGGAATATCCATCCGCTCAGAATACCTTTCTGGACGGGTAGCGGGCCCTTGCCGCTCGCCCCGGTCGGAGGGGGATGGTTCCCTCCTCTGAGGGGACTGCGGGTTGCGGCCGATCTCAGCCGGTCCGTCTGCGGGCGCATTGTACGTGTGCGGCCCGAGGGAGCCGCAGTCAAGACACTTGGTGAATTTGGACGAAATGGGTTTGCCGCATTTGCCGCACCTGAATTGACTATCCAATTTTGACGCTCCCTCCGCCGGGACTATTAATAGTCATTACCGGCAATGGCATCCCGAAGCCGATGCGGCTTATAGCAACTCTGGTATGTATCATTCAATATCTACACTACAACGGGGCCTGGCTACTGTCAAGAGAATTATAAACAACTTGATCATAAACTATTGAGTATACGCTCTACCTGGTCGACGTTAAAGCTGCCGAATTCGATATCGCGGATAATCATGTCCCCGTCGATGAAGATCGTGCAGGGCGCCTTTTCCACATTATAAAGGTGCGCGGTGGTCTTGTACATATCTACGACAACCGGGACGGTCAGGTCACCGCGCTCGGTCTTATATTGTGCTATCGTCCGATCGATATCATCAAGTTTGCTTTCGATGAAAATAGCGATGACCTTGACGCCGGGGATGTTCTTGTTTTGAACGGTTTGCAGCAGGGATAACTCGCGATCGCATTCGGGGCAGTAAATGGCCCAAAATGTCAGCAATATTTTCTGACCCCTGTAGTCGCGCAGGGAAATGGTGTCCAAAGTTTTAAAGACGGGCAGGGTAAAATCGGGTGCCCTGTCACCGATACGGGGGCCGGTGGGGACGGAGACAAGGGTGATAAACATGTTGGGCGGGTCCATGGTGGAGTCGTTGCCGTCAGCATCGGCCGACTTGATGCGGTAATAATACGATGTATTGGCCTCCAGCCCTATCACGCGTACCGAATGCTCCTTAACCAGGTTTGGATCCACTTGCGTAGATTTTGAACAGGTGCTGTCCGCGCCGTACAGCACCTGGCTGCTGGCCGGCTCGTCGGTGGTCCAGGTTACCACGGCGCTAACGTCGGTCGGGATTACCTTGAATTGCATTACCACGGGCGGCAAAGTATCGCGCCGTGGGTTGGTAGTGAATACGTTATCGTGGCCTCGCGCCAGTTCCAGGCCTTTACCGTCTGTTGCCAAAACCATGAAGTGGTAAAGAGTAGAAGGTTCCAGCCCCTTGAGCGTAACTTTTTGCGCTTCAAGCTGAAATTCAGCTATTACGCTATCACCGTATTTTTCCGTTTTTCCGTACAGCACTTTGCCCCAGGCAGGTACTTTTGTTGACCACGCTATAACTGCCGTGTCTGAGGCGATATCCGATATAGCCACATCTGAGATAACAGGCTGTGACGGGGTGACAGGTACAGCCGGTTGTTCGGGCGGTTTAAAGAAGGTCAGGGAAGAGGGTATCAGGCCATATTGACGGGCCAGGAGAAACCCTATGCCCGCCACGATGACAACTATCGCTATGATGATTATTTTATCAAGCGTTTTCAGCCTGCCGCGTCCGCTCAACCTCTGCGCCCGCTGGCCGGCGCCTTTGATAGACGCCAATCCCCTTGCCGACGGCGGTAAATCGGGCTCCGGCCCGGCATCGTTAGCACCTGCGGCTGAAGCCTGGCCGGGAGGGACTATTTTAGCGTTGGTGGTGCTTTTACCGCAGTGGGGGCAGACACTGGCGGATGTTTTCAGCACTGCCATGCAGTTAGGGCAACGGTACTGTTTGTGGTTCTGTGAGGGAGAGGATTCAGTTAGCCCGGCCGCAGACCTTTTCTCTATGATTCTCTGCCAGAGGTCCACGCCCTGCTGCTCGACCTTGTCCATGTACCATTTCTGGCCGCAGCGCGGGCAAACCGCGGTACCCTCCGGTACTACACCGCCGCACTGGCGGCAGAATTTAGGACCTGCCTGTGATTCACCTTCTGGCATGCTTACAATAGTCTTAACGTAAGAATTTCTTTAATTATACATATAGTTAAATTGAATTTGAAGGCAATGTCAAGCTATGTACTGAGGGAGGGGGAATATTCGGGTATAGACCGGCTGACGGCGCAATGTAAAAGATTTTGCGGAATGCCTAATATTATTTAATGACCCTGGTATTCATGTACGGATGGAGCGCTTCGGGAACAAGTATGCTGCCATCCTGCTGCTGGTAGTTTTCGATTATGGAGATCATGATGCGCGGCAGGGCCAGGCCGGAACCGTTAAGGGTGTGTACCAGCCGCGGCTTTGACTCCGAATCGGGGCGGTAGCGTATGTTAGCCCGGCGCGCCTGAAAATCGCCGCAGTTGCTGCAGGAGCTTACCTCAAGCCATTCGCGGCAACCCGCCGCCCATATCTCAATATCGAATGTTTTAACTGCGGCAAATCCCATATCACCCGTGCAAAGCTGGATAACATGGTATGGCAACCCCAGTTTCTGGCAGATATCCTCAGCATCGCGTGTAAGCTTATCCAGCTCGCTAACGGAGGTCTCGGGCTCGACGAACTTATACATTTCCACTTTCTCAAACTGGTGCCCGCGCTTTATGCCGCGGCTGTCCTTGCCGGCAGCCATCTTCTCGCGGCGGAAGCAGGAAGTATGCGCCACGTAATATAACGGTAGTGTGCCGGGTGTTAATATCTCGTCACGGTGCAGGTTGGTCAGTGGGACTTCCGCGGTGGGAACGAACCAGTAATCCTCTTCAATGTCGTGATACAGGTTATCGGCGAACTTGGGCAGGTTGCCGGAGCCAACCATGCTCTCTTTCTTGACCATGAAGGGCGGAAATATCTCTGTATAACCGTGAGCATTGACGTGCAGGTCGAGCATGAAATTGATCAGCGCCCGCTGTAATTGAGCACCCTGCCCCCGCAGCACGTAGAACCTTGTACCTGATAATTTGACGCCGCGCTGGAAATCGATGATGCCCAGCTTTTCGCCCAACTCCCAGTGAGGCAGTGGTTTGAAGGTGAACTCTTTCGGCTTGCCCCATGACCTCACTTCAATGTTGTCCTGCGAATCTTTGCCCACCGGTACATCGGCAGCTGGCAGGTTTGGCAGTCGCAGGAGCTTGTCCTCCAACCGGGCTGTGATTTCACTTGACTCAGCTTCGATCTGACTGATGCGCTCTCCAACCTGGCGCATCTCAGCTATCAAATCGGCCGGCTTTTCTTTCATGAGGCTGATCTGCTTGCTGACTTCATTTCGCCTGGCGCGCAGCGCTTCGGCCTCCTGGAGAAACCGGCGGAAGGTGTTATCGAGCCCTATAATCTCGTCTATAGATTCCCGGCCTTCGCCGCGCTTTTCCATTGCCTGAAAGACTGCTTCAGGGTTATCGCGTATAAGTTTTATATCAATCATTTTTCACCCCGCCTATTTAGTCTTAAGTTGCGGGAAGAGAATAACCTCGCGGATTGATTGCCTGTCTGTGAGCAGCATGATCAGGCGGTCGATACCGATGCCCAATCCACCCGTAGGCGGCATGCCGTGTTCCATGGCGGTGAGGAAATCATCGTCTATCATCTCTGTTTCAGACAGTTCGCCGGCAGCCCTGGCACGCTCAACCTCCGCCGCATGCATCTGCCTTTGCATGACGAAACGTTCGCGTTGCTCGCGGGGGTCATTCAACTCCGAGAAAGAGTTGGCAATTTCCATGCTGCAGATAAAGGCCTCAAACCGTTCAACCAGGTACGGCTCTTTGCGGTGCCGCTTGGCCAGCGGCGACATCTCGACGGGGTAATCAATGAGAAAGGTTGGCTGTTTCAGGTCAGGCTCAACAAAAGTCGATAGCAGCTCATCTATCAGCCTTCCCTTGTCCTTGAGCGGGTCAACCTGCATGCCGAGCTTTTCCATCCCCTTCCTAAGGCTATCGGCGTCCCCATAATCCATAAAATCCAGACCGCATTTGTCAATCAGCGATTGCCGCAGTGGCAAGCGTTTCCAGGGAGGTTCAAGGTTAATGGTCTCTCCGGCGAAATTGACTTTGGTAGTGCCCAGCACCTCGCGTGCTACACTGCTAACAAGGTTTTCAGTCATCTCCATAACGTCATTGTAATCAGCGTAAGCCTCGTAACTTTCCAACATGGTGAATTCCGGATTATGCCGGGTGGATATGCCCTCATTGCGAAAGACACGTCCTATCTCGTAAACCTGGTCGAAGCCACCGATTATCAGCCTTTTTAAATATAGCTCGAGGGCTATCCTGGGGTAAAGATCCTGGTTAAGGGCATGGTGGTGGGTGATAAACGGCCTGGCCAGCGCCCCGCCGTACATGGGTTGCAGCACGGGGGTTTCAACTTCAAGAAAGCCCCGGGCGTTCATAAAGTTTCTAATAGAGTTAATGATCTTGCTTCTCTTGATGAACAGTGCTTTGACATCGTCGTTAGAGATAAGGTCGAGATACCTCTGGCGGTACCTTTTCTCAACGTCTATCAGGCCGTGCCATTTTTCAGGTAGAGGCAACAGGGACTTGGCCAGCAGGGTAAATTCAGAAGCTTCCAGCGTTATCTCGCCGCTGCGGGTCTTGAAAAGTTTGCCCTCTGCTCCCAGAAAGTCTCCCAGGTCGAAATCGTGGAGGACTTCATATTTATCCTCGCCCAGGGAGTCGCGGCGGAAGAAAACCTGCAATTTCCCCGATCCGTCGCGTATGTCAAAGAAAGCAGCCTTGCCCATGAAGCGGATAGCTGTGACACGTCCGGCCAATCTCATGGCGGGCATGTCCGCCGCAGCATCAACCGAAGTCAACCTGTGGTAAAGGGCAGTAGCTTCTACATTGGAATGTGTACGATGAAATTTGTGAGGATAGGGGTCAATACCGCGGTTGATCAGCCTGGAGAGTTTTTCCAGGCGTGGCTGTTCGATGCGATCCTGACCGGTCATGATCTTAGCTGACTTCGATGAGATGCAGTTTCATTATGCCTGCGGGAGTGCGGACCTCCAACTTGGCGCCCTTCTTCTTGCCCATCAAAGCCTTGCCCACGGGGGATTCACAGGAAATTTTCCCGTCAACGGGATTGGCTTCGGCCGTTCCCACTATCGTATAACGGTCGATTTTACCGTCCTGGTTTTGAATTAACACCGTGTCACCGAGTTCTACAACGCCGGGTTGGCGCGGGCCTTCAATTATACGGGCGTTGAGGATAATATTTTCCAGTGAACTTATCCGGCCTTCGATAAAGGCCTGTTCATTTTTAGCATCTTCATATTCGGCGTTGTTCTCCGTCCCCCCCATCTCCCGCGCCCTCTTGATTTTATCGGCAACGTCCTGGCGGCGCACTGAGATGAGCTGGTCATACTCAGCTTTTAATTTATCAAGGCCTTCCTGAGTGATATCGAATTTTTTCTGATTCATGGATATTACCTCCCAGCTTGCCGGATATAAAAAACTGAGAGTCGGAATAACTCTCAGCGTTCGCACTGCCTTTGAAATATTATATTCCGATGCAACCGGGAAGTAAAGAATGATATAATATCTGCCGGCTAAAACTCAGGAGGAACCATGACTAATTTGCAGATTGCCGCTTATGATCCCTGCGGGAAGACAGCTTTATGCGCCGGGATCGGAAAAAAACTGGTCAATTCCGGTAAAAAGGTGGGATATATAAAGCCTGTCCATGTCACAGGCCGGGGCAATAAGGACGAATGCTTAGATGCAATTTTTCTGAATGAGTCCCTTGAATTAGGCGAGAAAAAAGAGCAGTTGTGCCCGCTGCACATTTCGCAGGAAGAACTGTGGCGCAACCTTTCCGAGGATGCCGAAAATTTCTCCCGCAAATTAAAAGAGGTTTGCGAAAAAGTTTCACAGGGCAAGGACATTGTTATTGTTGAAAGCCCGGGCGCAATAAAGGATGACCAGGTTGCGGCCCTGGCCTGCTATACCCTGGCCGAAGCGATTAATGCCAGGGTTATCCTGCTGATCTGTTACTGCTCAGATTACAGGGAAGCGGAGATCTTACAGATAGCTCAGAAATTTGGCGGCAAGCTGGTAGGGGTTGTCCTTAACCAGGTGCCGGTATCAAAACTAGCCGGGGTACGCGATGAATGCGTGGAATACTTCAAATCAAATGGTGTAAATGTACTTGGGGTGTTGCCGGAATCCAGGCCGATGCTGGGTGTAACTGTGGAGGAGATATCACGGGCTCTCGACGGAGACATCATATTATTTAAGGATAAGGCAAACGACCTTGTGGAGAACGTGATGCTAGGTGCTATGTCGCCGGATTCCGCCAGGGATTATTTCAGCAGGCTGCGCAACAAGGCGGTGGTTACAGGATATCAGAGGGCTGACATGCAGCTTGCCGCCCTGGAAACTTCCACAAAATGCCTGATTGTGACAGGGCAGAAACCATCCGCGTCCGTATTGGTCAAGGCGGAAGACAAGAAAGTGCCGGTTATGGTGGTTAGAAAGGATGTCGGTGATGTTGTCCGCGGGATTGAACAGGCATTGGCGGTTGCCGGGTTCCATCATCTGCAAAAGCTGCAGGCCATGAGCGCCATGCTTGATACCGGATTCGATTATAAAGCGTTGAGTACCGCCCTGGGCTTGAAATAACGGGTTAATCCTTCCCCGTGGCCTCTGTTGATATAATCTCCAGTGCCCTGTCGGCGTATTTAGCCGGCACCTGGACTTTTACCTGTCCCAGGCCGTTGACCGTCAATCCGTACACACTTCCGATGCTTTCATATTTAAATATGGCTATTATGCCTTCAACCTCGAGCTTGCCCCGAATTATTTCAGCTTCGGGCTGCCCCATAGCCCTGTAGATTGTTACAAGTTTGTCGCCCGCTTCCATGATATATTGAGAATAAGCAAATAAATAAGCGCTGTCAATATTGACAGCGCTTATTTAGATTTTATAGTCAGTTAATCTGTGTAAATTTATTTGCAGATCTGGCATTTGGCCAGCAGGTTGTTCTGCAGGCACCAGGTGTTGGCGACACACTCGGGATGCGCGCAACCGGTGATGCCCCAGTCACCGCCGCCGATGCTGGAAGTGCCCCTGTGGTTCATCTGGGTGTTATTGATGAGAGACCTAGTGCCGAGGTCGGCAGCAGCCCAGCTCTTGCCGGCCATTGCAAGGCTCTTGCCCCAGCAACCGGAACATTTGGAAGTGCCGAGGCCGGCCGTGGTCGTATTGACCGGGCATTTGCCGGCGCCAACACCACACTCACCTGCCAAATAGAGGGAGGTAGGCGCAGTGGCCGGCGGTAAGCAATTGTTTTCCGTGGTACAAGCTGTACCAAGGGTTCCAACCTGGGTGTTGCAGGTGGCACAGCCACCCAAACACTGATTGAGATCGCAGCCTGTGGGCCTCGGGCAGGCGGAGGTATTGCATACGCCAGCACAAAGCTTGTCAGGGCCGCAAAGGCCAGCCAACCTGGTCAGGGCGCTGGTCGGAGTCCTTCCCCAGTGCTCGAGGTATATCTTCCATGAATTCTGGTTATTTTCCCATTTAACTTTGTCCCAACCGGTGCATTTGCCAAGATCGGCCGAGACAGTGGCGGGTATCAAAATCAATGATAAAGCCACCACTAATGCTACGAGGGTTCCAATAATTCTCCTCACTGTATACGCCTCCTTAAATATGGAATTTGAAGGCATTTTACAAGGTCGTTTAGAGTTTGTCAATAGCCACTCCGGTTCATTTTCTTGAAATTGGTCAACATAAAATATAAAATTACGCTCTGTTTACCGGAAATGAAAATAATTTTGCCATGCTGTTAAGTTAAAAGTCGGGAGGAAAATCATTTGGAAGCCCTGGGAAAACACCTTTTATTGGAATTAATAGATTGCGACGCCGGTTTGCTCAACGATATCGAATATTTAAGAAAGGTTGTATTTGATACGGCCAGGCAGATCGGAGCGACGGCAATCAAGGATTCTTTCTACCAATTTACTCCGCAGGGAGTCAGCGGTGTGCTTATCATAGCCGAGTCCCATATTTCCATACATACCTGGCCGGAGTACAGCTTCGCGGCGGTGGATGTGTTTACCTGCGGAGACGTCATCGACCCCAAAAACGCGATAAAGCCGTTCGTCGAGAAATTGAAAGCCGCCTCCTCGTCTTACATAGAGATGAAGCGTGGCATGGGGAATGTAGTAAGAGAGGCGGTTAGCTGGAAATGACCGAACCCGATTATTTCAACGCGAAGAAGTGGCTCATAGATGAGCTGTCCGAGGACCTGGTGCAAATACACGGGATCAAGCGCGTCCTGCATGCTGAGACCACAAAGTTCCAGCATGCCCAGATAATCGATACTCATACTTTCGGTATTTGCCTGGTGCTCGACGGGAAAATCCAGTCCGGCGCCAAGGACGAATTCATCTACCACGAGTCGCTGGTGCACCCGGCTATGCTGGCTCATCCAAATCCCCGGAATGTATTCATAGCGGGCGGTGGCGAAGGTGCTACCCTGCGCGATGTCCTGATGCATAAGACGGTTAAAAAGGCGGTAATGGTGGATATCGATGAGCAAGTTGTGAAGCTTTGCAACAAATATCTGCCGACGTTTCACCGGGGGGCGTTCGAGGACAAAAGGGCGGAGGTGCGCTACGAAGACGCCAGGAAATATATTGCGGAAACAAAGGACCGCTTCGACGTTGCGGTCATAGACCTGGCCGACCCGGTGGAGGAAGGCCCCGCGCGCATGCTTTATACCAGGGAGTTCTACCAGTTGGTAAAGGACAGGCTATTGCCCGGGGGCATCATGGTCGTGCAGTCCGGCCAGTCTGGCTACATAAACGTACATAATTTCTGCGCCATTAACGGTACGCTCAGGAGCATTTTCGGTATAGTCCGCCCCTACCAGGTGTATGTGCCTTCGTTTGTTGACCTCTGGGGCTTTCATACTGCTTCCGATACTATCGACCCCGTACGCCTAAAACCGGGGGAGGTAAACAAGAGGATAAAAGCAAGGATATCGGGGACTTTGCGGTCATACGACGGCATAGCTCACAGGGGGCTTTTTTCGCTGACGGCTACACTAAGACGCAAGCTGCGCAAGGGAAGAAAGGTAATTACTGACGAATCGCCGATCTCTGTTTATTGAATGTTTTCCAGCGCCTTTGAGCGGCCTATCTCCATCACCGTGAATCTGTATTCGCCACTAATGACGCTGCTGCTGGCAGAGAAGCCGCATTTTTCGAAACATCTCTGTGCGCGGATATTCCAGTCCAGTGTCCGGAGAAGCAACCTTTCTATATCAGACGTTGTGAAGATGTCCTGCAAAAATAGATTGACGGCGTCGGTACCATAACCCCGGCCCCAGAAATCTTTCTCACCTATCAATACACCAAGTTCAGCCGTATTACCGGGAAAATCAAAGTTAAAAAGGCTGCATTCGCCAATATGTTGACCGTCGAGCGTATCAATGGCCAGGGTGCAGGTCAGGCCGGGGTATTCAAGCTCTACGCAATAGTGGTCTGAAAACTCGCTGAAGGCCAGGCTGGTGGGGATAGAGGCGTCAAGGCTGCAGAGCTCTTCATCGCGGCGCCATCTGTATTGATCAGTGGCATCTTCAAACCGGCGTGGCCTGAGTCTGACCTTACTGCCCGTCAGTATCAGTTGCCTGTTCAGAAATTGGAAGATAGTGGATCTTCGCAAGTCTCAAGCTCGGTTAACGCGGATTTTGCCGCATCTTTTATACGCGTGTCGTGTGATTTGCTCAATTGCTGCAGGGCCTGCCTGGCCTCCCGGCCGCCGATTTTGCCCAGTGCCATTATCGAAGCCTCCTGTACTTCATGGTCATGGTCGTCCAGCAATATGAGCAGGCCGGGCACCGCTTCCTCCTCCCCGACCTCTCCACTGGCCCTGGCCGCCTCAAACTTGATCTCAGCATCGCTGCTTTGCATCTCATCTATAAGGAAATCTAACCAGCGGGACTGGCAATTGCGTCCCATGGCGAAAAGGGCGCTGGCTTTTACCCCGGGTTCATTGCTGTAATAATAATCCTCGATATAACTATCCACCAGTTCCTGCTGGAACGGGGCAATAGATTCAAGCGCGCGCCTGCGGACGGAGACCGGCTCGCTGCTATTCTCAAGCACCCCGAGCAGCACGTCGAAAATGTCCTTGCCCACGGCTTCAGGCAAATCTCCCCATTCAGCAAGCAGGGCGAATTTGCCTGCCGTGCGTGCCGCAGCCTCCCGGACTTCAGCGGATTCATCGCTCTTTAAGGTATGCAGGATAGGTCTGACTACAGCGTATTTGTCTTCAAGCCCCAGGCCTTCCAGCGCTCTGATGCGTATGCCGGGTTCGGGATCAGCGAGGAAAGCCTTGAAGAGGCGGGTGAAATCCAGGGTAACGTCATCCTCCCCCAGGCTGACTAACTTTCCGGCTACCTCTACCCGCCTTTTTATCTCCGCGTTACTCCAGGCTTTCCTGAATTGAGACAGGTCGTCATCGTTAAGCTCAGATAACCTGGCCAGGTCAGCATTATGTATTTCGCTATCAGAATAAAGTGATTTTGCGATAATTTCGCTTAAAGGGCGCTGCCGGGCATCCATTTAGTCCTCCTCTTCCTCATCCTCCCCCTCTTCCTCATATTCCTCATCGTCTTCAGGCGGGGGCCACACGGGGCGTGTGTAACGGTCGATAAATTCGCCCATGGCCTGGGCTGCCAGCCTTTTCATCTGCTGATCTGAGTCCTCTGCGATCTTGGCCAGCTCAGCAAGGTCAATTTCCAGATCAAGTACCTTCAGCAGTACTTTCAGTACAGCCAGCGATGCTTTGGGATTGGGGATCCTCGTGGTATACGAAGGCACCTCTCCGAGCAGGCAGATGCCCTCTACGCCGCGTTCCCTGGCCACCCCAAGCAGAAGACCGTTAAGGCCGGCGATCTGCAGCCGGCCACGCAGCACGACATCGAATTTCTTAAGAAAATCGAGTAACGCCGTATCAGTTGCTACCCCCCAAACCTTGGGTTGCTCGGTGTGGTGGATTTTAGCAATCGCGGCGGCGAATGTGTAAACACGCTGCACCTTGAATTTTTTAGCGATATCAAGGATGAACTTGGCCAGGTCATAACCCTTGAAAGAAGGCTGCTCGTCGCTGATGAAAAAAAGGATATCCTTTTTTCCGGCCGTATTGTGCCAGTAGTAAAACTTACCTTCGGGGAATTGAGGCGCTTCCACGATGTTGTCTTTGACCATGACGCCGATAGGATCGAAAAAAGTGAACGGCTCGATCTCGCCGATCTCTTCGGCCTCAAGTTTCTCCCTCAGATAGCGTGTTACGATCAGGGAGAGGTTACCTATGCCGGGCCAGGCTGCAACCAGGTCGCAAGCCTTAGATCGCGGCTCTTTGCGGAAACTGACCATTTTTTTGATATTCATTATTTTGCGGAAACCGAGATAGCCGGGCAATAAATACTTGGCGTGTTGACGTAGCCTCCTATCCAGCGGGAATCGCTGCCGATGGCCGCCACTTCTTTGAGTAACTGGTAAACATTGCCGGAAACCATGGTGTCTTTTACCCTGCCTGTTACTGAACCGTTCTCTACCTTATAACCGAGCAGGACGTTGCCGCTGAAGTCCCCGTTTAAGATATTACCCTGCTCGGCGCCCATTAATTGCTCGATAACGATGCCTTCCTTAATATCCTTTATCATATCCGTTAAAGAAGTGCCCCCGCTCTCGATCACCAGCGCATGTATCGCGGGTGAAGGCATGCCTCCGTTGCGGACGCCGTTGCCTGTGCTCGAACCGCCGGCCAGCGAGGCGGTGTGGAGATCGTAATAAAATTGCACAACCTTACCCCGGTATATGAGCGTATTTCTTCTTGTTTGCACACCCTCGTCGTCGAATGGACCGCTGCCCGGTTGATATGGGATAGTGGGGTCGTCACTCAGCGAGAATTTATTGTCGAACATGGATGAACCCTTCTTATCTTTTAAAGGGGAAGCCCCGTCCAGCACAGTCTTGCCGTTGAAAGCCGATATCAGCGGCGACAAAAGTGCCCCGGCCACTCCATAAGGTGTAAAAATAACGGGGAAGGTGCCCGAGCGCAGGGCAGCATTTTCCCTGGCCAATTCAAGCTGCCGTATGATCTCCCCGCTGATTGCTTCGTGGTCCGAGAGCACGCGGCAGGAGCTCTGTATATCTCCAACATAAAGGATATCGCCGTCCCTGACCAGCATCCCGTCCATGCTGATGCTGAAATTGGTCCGTCTGTAGGAGGCACGTCCTCCCT
>JAPLHK010000043.1 GCA_026389715.1 Chloroflexota bacterium | reverse complement strand
CTGCCTTCCGCTTCGCCCGATAGGGCGAGGCGGATATTGTTCTTTACCAGCAGGTAAGCTTCAAGCGCAAGTGCGCGCGCCAGGCTATTTCCCTTCCTGGCGCCGAAACTTTCCACAGCGTGAGCCATGGCATCCAGGGCCGAGCAAACCATAGGCGCCGCAGGCAGGGTTATTAATAAATCCGGGTCAATAATGGCTGCGTCCGCGGCGAGCTTCAAATCGGAAAAGGTTTTTTTTCGACCGTCAACTTTAATGACGGAATTTTGAGTGACTTCGCTCCCGCTACCCGCCGTAGTGGGAATCATAATTTTCGGTACCGCGATCTCCATAGCCAACTTTTTGGCCACATCCATGGCACTGCCCCCACCCAGCCCGACTATAAAATCAGGTTTAATTTTATTTATGAATTCAAGACAGCCATTTACATCATCCATAGATGGGTCAGGGGTTATAGATGAAAATACTTTGTAATTTATCCCCGCTTGATCGAGACAGGAGATAATAACCTTCATCGGCTGCCTTCCGGGCATGCCGGCGCTGGTAACAATAAGCGCCCTGCTCCCATGGAGTTGTTTGATCTCGCTGCCCAACCTGCCTAATGTCCCTTCACCGAATATGATTTTAGTGGGCAGCCGAAAATCAAAGCTGCCGGCGCCGCCGGGGAAATAATAATTGGAGGTTTCGTTTTTCAAATTTAAAAACCTTTATGCCTGTGGCCCAAAATGCTTCAATACCACCAGGTCCTCAAATTCGCTGGTATTGGTGATCGATATTCCCTCGCGGGCCGATCTGCAGGTGATAAAGAGCTCATCTCCGGTCATCTGGCCAAAGCGTATCATGGCAGGCGATTCAATCACCAGAGCTCCATACTTTCCCATGCCCTGGATCACGATAACTCCGTAGGCATCCGTATCCCGGATGGTAACCGTTCTGCCTGGATATACAGTGAGCTCCTTCGCGCTGAAAAATGAGGAATTGTAGACTACGTCATGCTCCTCGTAGCCCAACTCCTTCATCTCATCGAGCGGCTTTACCGGCAGCGGGGATAGGAACCTGTTTTTATAAAAATCCGGGTCCGTATTTAAATCCCAGTCGATCATATCTGCCAGGTAACCGATATTGTTGCGCTGTTCCTCGGGCACGTCCTTAACTAAAAGCTCGTATGGTATAAATTTATTCCAGGTGAGGGATTGATACATTCCGAAAACATCGGACGCCCGTTGCGGCTCATAGGTAAGCATCGAGCCCGGCGCATGCAGCAAACCTGCCGGTACGTCCCAGCCCGTACCCGGCGCCAATCGGTATGCGCGGGAAAGATTTAAAATACCGTTGTCGCCGCTATTCCAGTTCTCAAGGCAGCGGCCCACATCGTCCCTGGATGTTCCCGGATTCAAACCAAAAAACGTGTAGGGAAAAAGGCCCCCGTGATTGTTGAGTTGTTTCGGAAAATAATAGCCCTCCGGCTTACCCTTACGCCCCACGCGGGCGGCAAACTCATCATCCTGATGGAGGTGGAGGGGCAACGGTTCGAGGTTATCAAAGAATTTACTGTACATAGTCCATCCGCCGTGTTTCTTCATCACCTCCGGACCGAGGATTTCATTGCCCGATAATTCGATCGCCTCTTTAAATAGAATTTTATTTTTGCGATCTCCATCATCGCAATAAATGTAGCTCAGGCCTTCGTCTTCGAGCGTCCCCGGGCCATTATCCGCCTTTGTAGTGGACGCGAACCACCGCTCATCTATGCCGCCGCGATGGGCGCCAAAAGCATAATAGTCATCCGGATGTAGCTTAAGCCGCCTGCCCGGGATACAGAAAGACCTTGGGACCCAGTTGGGACACAGCCGGAAAATGCCTTTCCCCTTATTCAGGGCGGTTTCCAATAACTGTTTTTTCATAGCTTAAATACTGTCGATCCCGGGCAAATAGACGATGGTATCGATGTGATCGACATCGCCTTTTTGAAGAACGATGACCATATTTGTTCCCCTGCTCTGAACCTCTATCTGACGGTGTTCCGGTTCAAGGTATGCGGACTGCACGCCTTTCCATCTTTTTCCCTTAAGGGCTATCTCCACCGGTTCGGATTTCCCCTTCATATTGATCACATGAAGTAGCACACCTTCCTGGTAAAAACTCGTGACAGTATTAAAATCCTTTTTATCAATGGATACACCGCCTGCTGCGTACCAGCGATACCTGATGGGGTAAGCAGAAAGGAATAGTTCCTTCCTGGGGATATACCATTCGCCAAGGATCTCAAGCTGCTTGATATGATCGGGGTACAGGCTCCCATCCATCAGGGCGGATGTGCCGGCTGAGAATTTACCGCCGCACGCCATGACGATCGCGGCCTGGCGCACAAAATCATGGATATCACCACGCAGGTTCATATCCTGCCACCACACCGAGGTCGGTGTGATAAGCTCCCACGGGTGTTTAAAAAGCATTCGATAAAGGTTTGCCCACTTCCAGGTGCTTACAAGGACAGATATTATGCCGCCGGCTTCTTCCCGTTTCCCTATAAATGGTCCGTCCAGGGCATGGGCCTCTCCCGATGAAAAGTGCTGGTGTTTATGGGAGGTGAAAAACATCGATGACAGGTTGAAGGCAAGCACGACGTCGGGGTGCTTGCTGCTGAAGTGAGCGACCGTATCCCTGGTCGTTTTATCGGACCACCACCAGTCCATCCACATGCCGTCCGGCCTGTACTGACGAACGATCTCGTCGTACTGCCCGCGCAGGTAATCGGCATACGTCTTATAATCCGCGTCCGGCAGCAGGCCCAGGAATGAGGGGGTAATGCGTGGAAGCGGTTGGATGGAATCGAACTGAGGATTGTGGTCGAAAATCGACGAGTAGTAATAGATAAACGTGATCTTTGCTTTCCTGCTGAGCTCGGCGAATTTCCCGGCATAATCAACGTCGGTTTTCCATTTGGTCAGCTCCGTGTTAAACCAGCAGATGCCGTCGTGCCACTTGATCTCCAGGGAATGATAGTCCAGGCCGATCTTTTCACTCAGGGCCACGTAGTCTTCGATCTTGCAGTAGGGGCCGTTGAATTTAAGATTGCCCATTTCGTCCGTCATGGATTTATTAAATTCTATATAATCGCGGTCCCAGCCTACGTTGGGACGCTTCTCGATCTGGTACTGCACGCAAAAACCGGACTTCTGCCACCATTTCCGTTGGTCCGGACCCTTGGGGCGCTGTTCCTTTCTTGGCAATAAGGACGCTATGAGACGGCCGGAGATAATCACCATGCTTTTGTATGTTTCCAACTTTGTTGCAAAATTCCACTTCATCAGCTCGCTCATGACGATGCTCCTCTGATTAATTCATACTCTTGTTATGCCCGGGATTTCCCGGATCAAGTCCCGATTATCTTCAGCGCCATCATTTAATGGTAAGCAAAGCGCCAGATTCAACTAATCGGCTGTTATGCTTCCATCGGAGAGTGCCCTTTTAAAGATACTTATGGATTCCCGCACGCCCCTGGCAAGCGGTGTCACGCGAAGATTGCCCAGCAGCGCGATAAGGGGCGCATTGTCAATCAACTCGGGAAAGGGAAGCGGGTTGTCCGTGTATCTGATGGCCCCTCTGGCAGATGGTTCGGCAGCTTCGATCTCCCTGATAATATCATCCGTGCCTACGGTCTCGCCTCCCAGATTGAAAACTTCGGCTCCCTTAAAATCCACCCGGGCAGCGTCGATGTAAGCCTTAGCCGCGTCATCCGCGTACTGGAAGCCAAAACGGCCTCCATAAGAGATGTTGTAGGGCCTTCCCGCAGCCGCGGCAAGCATGGCCTTGGTGGGTGTCGAGGTAAGGCCCTGGTCCCTGCCGGGGCCGTAGACTACATAGGGACGTATGCCAATGCTTGATATACCGTTATCGAGCCAGTAAACGCGTGCCGTCCCTTCGTTTGCCTGCTTGTATACGCCGTAATGCGAGCGGGGTTTGAGCGGCGCATCGTGCCCGAGCGGCCCGGAGGGATATTCATCGCCCAAACCGTAGACAGCCGTGCTGCTGGCATAGACCAGGCTATGGATACCACAGCGTCCCGCCGCCTCGAATATGTTTACCGTTCCCTGCACATTCACAGAGGCGCCCAGCGGCGGATCGGCCTTGCAGAAAGGCAGCTGCATGGCGGCGAGATGAATGATGTGCGTGATTTTTTGCTCGGCAAGGGCATGTTCAATGGCGCTTATATCCGTGATGTCGCCTCTGACAAATTTGACAGCGGATATCTCCTTCTCACTCATTATCAATTTCAGCCGTTGCAGCGATCCCGACCTGACCAGGGCGCAGGTAAAGATGCCTTCACGGATGAGATTGCGCACCGTCCATGCTCCGATGCACCCGGTCGCTCCCGTGACCAGGAACCGCTCCCCTCTATACGTATATCGCTGCGCAGCATGGGAGTATCCACAGAGCCCGGGCTGACCGAATTTACACGTATATTCCATGGGGCGAGCTCCCAGGCAAGCGCCCTGGTAAGCGCGATCACCGCGCCTTTGGTTGCACCGTAAAGTGAATGATCGATCTGCCCCACATGGCCCGAGACCGATCCCATGTTCACAATAGAGCCGCTCTTCTGCTTCTTCATGACGGGAATTACATGTTTGCAGAAGAGGAAAATGCCTCCCAGGTTAACATCTACTACGCGCTGGTATTCCTCCCAGTGGATCTCGTCCAGGGGGCGCACCAGTACGATCCCGGCATTGTTGTTTAGCACATCGATACGGCCATGCATATGCATTATTTTTTCTACCGACGAGGCGACTTCTTTTTCGCTTGCCACGTCGCACTTCCAGAAGACGCAGTCACCACCCCCGGCTTTGATTTCATCACTGACTTGCTTACCACGATCGGCGATATCCAGTATGGCAACAGCATATCCTTTGCGCGAAAATAACCGGGCAACGGCCTCACCTATACCGTTGGCAGCGCCCGTGACTACTGCAACATTTTTAGATACGCTCATCGTTTCATCTCCCGTCAAGCCCTAAAATCTTTCGTGCTTGCTTCACACTTGCGACAGGCCTTCCCAGTGACCGCGAAATGTTTGCGATTTCGTTCACCAGCTCATGTGTTTTCGCCAGCTTCCCCGACCTCGTATAGGGGTTGTCCTCGGTTCCCACGCGTACGTGGTCTCCTTCCAGAACGGCAGCCGCCAGTATCTTGATCTGGTCCTCATGCATAATGCTCACCACAACTGCGCAACCCGGCGGCAGCAGCCTGCGGCGGTAGAGGTATTCCTCCACACTGGGCGGCGACCAGGTGCCCCCCGGCCAGCCGAAAAAGAGCGTCGTTATATAGGGTGGCTTGAGCAGCTTTTTATTGATCAGGTAATTCAGGTTCCATATAGACCCCGCATGCCATACCTCGAACTCGGGGGCGACGTGATATTTCGCGCAAAGCTGCGCGTATCTCACAAGTTCCTGTTTCGAATGGAGCTTGAGGCAATCAACCTCGGCGAAGGCCTCGTCATGGTGATTGAGTATTATGGAGAGCATATCCGACTTTTCTTTGAAGCAGTCCATGCGCTCTTCAATCTCGAGGCTGGACATGCCGCTCTGAACTATGATATCGCAGGAGGCGCGTACGGCGCGTATGACCTTGCTCCATTGCCCTTCGGCGTGCGTGTGCAGCACCGTAGCACCCCTCTCCAGGCAGAGTTTAGCTTCCAGGGCTATATGTGCCGGTTTCCGGGGATATTCCACATCGGGTTTCAGCCAGCAGGTATTGGGTGTGGCGACGATGATAAGAGGGTCCATTTCGTGCTCCTTTAGTCAAGTACCGGCTTCCGGCATCCGTGGATCACAGGCTGATTATATGCTTATCCAGCGTTGTGATTTTGCGGATCCCCGACTCGGTGACCACATAACAGTCTTCCACGCCGATAAGTACCTTGCCGAACGACTCCCATGCTTCGATTTCAAATACCATATTCTTTTCGAACGGGCGGTCCAGCACCTGCAAGGGACCGAAGAGGTGCTGTTCCTCGCATTCCAGCCCGATGCTATGTCCGATGGCCATAGTCAATCCCCCCGCCTTCAGGGTTTTATAGAAAGCATCGGCCTCCTTATTCAGCTGCCTGATATTCACACCCGGTTTGACGTTCTTCTCATAGAACTCCTGCAGCACGATAAGACGGTCGATGATCTCCTTAGCCTCTTTGGCCACCGGGCCTATGACGACATGGCGGTTGACATCGGCGACATATCCCTTATAAACCGCGCCGAAATCGAAACGGCAGATATCGCCTTTATTTAACACCGTCCCGATGCCCGGCGCCTCGGGATCGGATTCCCCGATGCTCAGCGTCAGGTGGTCCCATACCTCGGCGCCCTCATCGATAATCGTTTTTCGCGCCAGCAGGAGGAAATCGTTATCGGTCATGCCTTCTTTAGTCGCTTTGATACAGGCTTTGATGGCCTTCTCCGTGATCTGCGTGGCTTTTTCGATGCGCTGGATCTCCTCATCGCTCTTGATCAGCCGCATCTCCAGCAGGACCTCATCTGCCGTTACCACTTCAGAGGCGGGACATTTCTGGGCCAGATAGTCCAGAAGGTACTTGGGCGCGAATGATTCTACTCCGATGCGCTTACCTTCCATTCCCCATTTCTTTATTTTGGCCATGACCGCCCGGACGGTCTCCTTCTGACCGATGGTGCCCTTGTGGTCCGCTATCCAGGAAAATCTATCCACACTCTGGAAGAGGTCCCAGTTGAACAGGGCCGAACCGCCGTCACGGCTGATCATCACCACGTTGGGATATTGATTGCTCAACGCGAACAGGATCGGATTGGGGCTGGCATGCAGTATGGGCATGCCGCTGGTATAGAAAACATTTACGGGCGTGGTCACGATCATCAGGTCCAGGTTGTGTTTACCAAGCGTCTCCTCCATTCGTTTCCGGTTAAAACCGATTGCTTTCACCCTCTTCACCTCCGGCAGCTTCTTATTTATGGGGATATGCTCGGCAAGTTTGTGTAAAATGCTTTCCGTGCCGGCTGTCTGCTCGATCGCCGTTAAATCTCCGCGGGTTACGGCTTTCCCGGTCTGGGCCGATACATATCCCATCAGGACCGCGGCAATTGCGCTCTTCGCCTGTTCGGGAGTAAACTCCGGCTCCCTATTTTCCAGTATGCATTGTGCGAAATACTCATCCTCGCAGCGCATTGAAATGTTATAGTATGAAGGAAACGGAGCGTGTTCAATCTCGGGCTCGTACCATTGATTCTTGTTCTCTCCCATCGCATCGTGGTTGGAATAAATGCGGACCGGCTTCTCCCACATGTGGTTCTCTAAAATCGTCCCCATGCTTCCATAGACCTCCAGGCTGTTGAATGCCGGTGTGACCTGCGTGAAGCTTACGACGATCTCACCTACAACTCCTTTGATGAAACGGACCATTGCCATGGCGTTGTCTTCAGCTTTCTCCGGCAGGTTTATCGCCTGCTTGGAAAGCGTCACATAGATGGATTCCACCTCATCCTCCAGAATCCATTGAAGGGCGGCAAATTTATGCGCGCCCATGTCCATAAACGCCCCGCCACCGGCTTTGATCGGGTCGCCCTTCCAGAAATCCGGCTGGCTCATACCCTCGATTTCACTCACCCCTTCATAGGCCCTGACCAGGTGCACGTCGCCGATCAGTCCTTGCTTGACCGCATCGTGTATATACTGGTGTGCAGGCAGGAAACGGTGATTTTCAGCGATCATGAATTTAACGCCGGCTTCCTTAGCCGTCTTTATCATGCGGTCACAGTCTTCAAGCGTTGTCGCCATGGGTTTTTCACATAAAATATGCTTGCCCGCCGCAGCAACCCGCGATACCAGGTCGGCATGGTAGGCATGCGGCACCATGATCAGGACGGCATCGATATCACTTTGCAGGAATTGATCGAGATCACTGTAAGCCTGCAGCTTATTGGCCCTGTACCTCCTGGCTACCTTTTCCGCGCGCTTCTGATTTTTATCGTATACCGCAACAAATTTTAGATAAGGTGAGTCCGCACACGCGGCGCTGTGGAAATCCCATACTGATCCCACTCCGATCACTCCAAATTTGACGTATTTAGTTTTCGATTCTTTACCCGCCTTGCGCTGGGACGTATCCTTCTTTGCTGATTCCTGGAGGGTCCGGCCCCCGGCAACAGGTGGTGGGCCGGGCTCCAAATCCAGTTCTTCCCGTACCATGTCGACAAGCGTGCGGAACTTGATCGCGTCCGGCAGGTTCCCATCCACCTTCAGGTTGCCGTTCATGTAGGCCATGGTGGCGTCAACCTGTCCCGTGAAAACGCCCACGGCCAATTCCGCACTCATCTCCAGGGTTATATCCGGCGCCTGGATATCCCCGCCACCCATCTCGAAACTCCCGCCCTGGATATTCAGCCATATATCGGGACAGCCCGACAATCTAAACTGAAATTTCCGGTTAAACCCCTGCACTTCATCCCTGGTTTCATCGATGTTGTTGGCAACCTGGATGAACAGTGTTAAAAAATCCTGAAGGTCGTCCAATTTGAAAGTCCCGCCTTCAACCCTCTCCAGCATCCGCTGCTTTAAACCCTCATCGATCGCCTGTGTACTATCTACTTTCCAGCCCATAATAATTTACTCCATAGCTCCTAAAATAGTCACCGGGCCAGTCTGCTCTTTTGCTTGTTTGAACCACCGACTTCATGGTACCAAGGCATGCTGGCTAAAAGGCAGTAACCGCTCGCTAAACTTCGATAAAAGGCTATCAATATAGCTATTAATAGTCAAGGTGCACACATCAAAAATAAGATGCACGAAGGTAACTTTATAAGTATTCCTTCCGAATAGGAGAGCAGCATGTAACAGTTGCCTGAACTAATAGGATTAATGCATCCTGAAATCGAGGATACCGGGGAACCT
>JAPLHK010000029.1 GCA_026389715.1 Chloroflexota bacterium | reverse complement strand
TCTTAAATGCTTTGCCTGCTGCCCGGATTGTAGTTTCTATGTCCTGCGGGCTGTGGGCCAGTGAGACGAAGGCGGCTTCGAATTGCGATGGCGGCCAGTAGATCCCGTCGTTGAGCAAAGAGTTGAAGAACTTCGCGAAAAGGCCGGTATCGCAACTGCGTGCCGAAGAGTAGTCCGATACTTCGCCTCCGCTGAAAAACACCGTCAGTAGCGAACCTGCCCGCGCTATGCTGAGCGGTATGCAGGCCTGGCAGGCTGCCGCAGCTATTCCCTCCTGCAGGGCGGTTGTTCTTTCCTCCAACTGGCGGTAAACCCGCTCATCATTCAGTTTGCGCAGCGTTTCAATGCCGGCTGTCATGGCCAGCGGATTGCCGGACAAAGTGCCGGCCTGGTAGACCTGGCCCTCGGGAGCCATCATCTTCATTATGTCCCGCCTTCCTCCGTAAGCTCCCACGGGCAGCCCACCGCCGATGATTTTACCCAGGCAGGTAATATCGGGCTTTATGCTGAAGAGCCCCTGCGCTCCCCCGTAATCGATACGGAACCCTGTGATCACCTCATCGAAGATCAGCAGCGCACCGTATTTTTTGGTAAGTCTGCGCAGGCTCCCGAGGAAGCCCCTCGCCGGTTGGACGACTCCCATATTTGCCGCTACCGGTTCGACGATAACGGCCGCGATTTCACCAGGATATTCGTCAAACAGGCGCTGTACTGATTGTATGTCGTTATAAGCGGCTACCAGTGTATAGCGGGCGGCCTGCCTGAGTACGCCTGGAGAATCGGGGATGCCCAGCGTGGCCATGCCCGAACCGCCGCTGACCAGCAGGCTGTCCGAATGACCGTGAGTTTCACGGCGGAGGTCACCCGTTTGTCAGCGTGGCCGAGTATGAGCGGACCCCATGAGCCCACATAATCGATATAACGGTTTCCGTCGGCGTCGTAAAGTTTCGAACCCCTGCCCCTGACGATAAAGCGGGGTGTGCCGCCGACCGCCTTGTAGGCCCGCACAGGGCTGTCCACGCCGCCCGGCAGCACGCGCCGGGCTTCCTTGAATAACCGCTTTGATACCTGCGTTTTTTTCATAACAGTTTAACCTTGTTCCGCAAGCCAGGTTGCGGCTTCTTTGGCGTGGTACGTAATGATAATATCGGCCCCCGCTCTTTTGATAGAGGTGAGTATCTCGAGCACGATACGTTTTTCATCTATCCAGCCCAGGGAGGCGGCCGCTTTGACCATGGCGTACTCGCCGCTGACATTATATGCCGCCAGCGGGTGGTTGAAAGTCTCGCGCGCCCGCCGGATGACGTCGAGGTAAGCGAGCGCCGGCTTGACCATAACGATATCGGCGCCTTCCCGTATATCCTGTTCTATCTCCCTGAGGGCTTCGCGCACATTGGGCGGGTCCATCTGGTATGATTTGCGGTTGCCGAACTGCGGCGCCGAGCCGGCAGCTTCCCTGAATGGACCGTAGAAAGCTGAGGCGTATTTCGCAGCGTAGGCCATGATGGGTAGGGAGTTGAATCCATTGCCGTCCAGCGCCTCCCGGATGGCTTTTACACGGCCGTCCATCATGTCGGATGGCGCTACCATGTCTGCCCCCGCTTCAGCATGGGAGAGCGCCATTTTGGCCAGCAGCGGCAGGGTCTTGTCGTTGTCCACGTCACCGTTTTCGATGACGCCGCAGTGGCCGTGACTGGTGTATTCGCACAGGCATACATCTGTTATCACCAGCAAGCCGGGCGCAGCTTTCTTGATGGCACGGATGGCCTGCTGCACCACTCCCCGGGGGTGATAGGCGCCCGATCCCCACTCGTCCTTGGCGTTGACCACACCGAAAAGCAGTACCGCGGGTATCCTCAGGCGCAAAAGGTCAGCTGTCTCTTTGCCCAGCTTATCTACTGAGAAATGGTAAATTCCGGGCATGGTATCGATCTCTTTCTTAACGCCTTTGCCTTCTACAATGAAAAGGGGAAAAATGAAATCGCCCGCGTCTACGGTGTTTTCCCTGACCAGCGACCTGAGCGCCTCGCTCTTCCTCAGGCGGCGTAAGCGTGACACTGGGTAATCCGGCATTTAAGCCTCCTTCCTGAAATAGTCTTCCATCGCTGCCAGTAACCCCGGAATGGTCTGCTCCCCGGCAATTATGTCTATCTTTAAACCTGCCGCGGCAGCGGTGCGGGCAGTCTTCGGGCCTATGCAGGCGATTTTGGGCCGTATCCCTGCGATCTCACCTTGACTGAGGCTGGATAGCAGGTTGGTGACGGTTGAGGAACTGGTAAAGGTGACAATGTCGATGCCGTCCCTCAGCAGCAGTTCACGGAGCCTGTTTTTATTGGTGCGTGGGCGCACCGTGCGGTAGATGGCTATTTCATCGACCGCAGCCCCCAGTTTTTTCAGCCCCCGTGATATCTCATCGTCGGCTATCTCGGCGCGGGGCAGCAGGAACATTTGCCCGCCGACCTGCCGTTTTTTCAGCCCGGTGATGAAACCCCGCCCGGTAAATTCGGCAGGCAGGTAATCCGGCGTAATGCCCATTTTCTGCAGCGCCCGGCCGGTCATTGGCCCGATTGCGCCGATTTTCAGGCCGGACAGGCAGCGGGAATCCAGGCCAAGAGCACGCAGGCGGCTGAAAAATATCTCCACGCCGTTGACACTGGTAAAGGCGATCCAGTTGTATTTATTTATATTTGCAAGGGCGTTGTCTAATCTCTTACAAGTTGTGATGGGCTTTATCTCTATGCTCGAAAAGCGTACCGGCAGGGAGCCATGCTCCGCGAGCAGTTTTTCAAAGCTGCCGGCCTGGCTGCCGGCACGGGTGACGAGGACACGCTTGCCGAAAAGCGGGAGGGAGTCGAACCAGCGCAGGCTTTCACGTAGCCTGGCAACCTCTCCCACAACTATGACTGCCGGAGCTTCAAGTCCGGCTTGCCTTACCCTGCCAGCGATATTTCTCAATGTGCCCGTTATACAAACCTGCGATGGAAGCGTGCCGTCCTTAATTACCGCAACCGGGGTTGAAGCTTTTCTGCCGTGTTCCATCAGCCGGGCCGTTATCTGGGCAAGGTTTTGCATGCCCATCAGTATAACCAGTGTGTCGGTAGCTGTGGCCAGCTTGTCCCACCTTATGCTGGAACTTTTCTTGGACGGGTCTTCATGGCCGGTGATGATGGCCAGGGAAGACGCCAGCCCGCGGTGGGTGACCGGTATACCGGCATAGGCCGGTACGGCCACGGCCGATGTCACGCCCGGCACGATCTCAAAAAGGATATTATTTTTTCGCAGGACTTCGGCCTCTTCACCCCCGCGGCCGAGCACAAAAGGGTCGCCCCCCTTGAGCCGGGCGACGGTCTTCCCCTGGTGTGCCTTCCGGACCAGGAGGCCGTTTATCTCATCCTGCTCGGCGAAATGCTTGCCTCCCATCTTACCGGCATAGATCTTTTCCGCCGCTGCCGGCGCGTAATCAAGTATAAGGCTGCTGACTAAGTAGTCGTAAACCACTACATCTGCCTTTGCCAGGCAGTTTACAGCCTTCAGGGTGATCAGCCCGGGGTCGCCCGGGCCCGCGCCAATCAGGTAGACCTTCCCCTTGGTTATTGACATCTTATCTCAGCAATCAATGAGGCTGCGCCTGCTTCCAACATTATCTGTGCCAATTTTATTCCCGCGATCTCCGGTTGCCGGGCATCACCCTTGAGTGACTTTTTTATTATCTTTGTTCCTGCTTTATCCGCTACCATGGCGGTTATATTCAGTATTTGACCATTCACAGTGGCCAGTGCCGCGACCGGTGCGCGGCAGCCTCCTTCTACAGTATGCAGGAAAGCCCGTTCCGCAGTCACCGCCTGCCAGGTGGGAAGATGATTCAGGACGGTCATATATTCTTGTGTAACGCGGTCACCTTTCCTGGCTTCAACGGCCAGCGCACCCTGCCCCACGGCAGGCAGGAAGGACCCAAGCGGCAGGTACTCCGTTATTTTATCATCCCAGCCAAGCCTTATCATGGCAGCGGCGGCAACGATAATCCCCTGCATTTCACCCGAGTTCACTTTGCGCAGGCGGCTGTCCACGTTGCCGCGTATATTAATGACCTGCAGGTCACTGCGCAGATTTTTGAGCTGAGCGGTGCGGCGCAGACTGCCCGTGCCTATCCTGGAGCCCGGCTGGAGTTCGCCAAGCCGGGCAACTGCGACCAGCGCATCGCGGGGATCAAGCCTTTCCATCACCGCTGCCAGGCACATGTCGCCGGGAAGTTCCGTTGGCATATCCTTGAGGCTGTGCACGGCGACGTCAACGCGCTTATCTGCCAGGGCTTCTTCCAGCGCCTTGACGAAGATGCCGGTGTTGCCTGCATCATCTATGCTCATGTTGCGGTTGCGGTCGCCCTCCGTCACTATCCTGCGTATCTCTATTTCAATGGTGGGGTGGGCACGCTTCAGCGCCGAGGCCACTATGTTGGCCTGTATCATGGCCAGCCTGCTTCCCCTCGTCCCGATACTCACCTTATTTTTCATGGTTCGCTTTCATCATCAAGGCCGAAAAGCCGGCTGATAACTTCTGAGCCGTCTTTGCCCGCGCCTGATTTAAGAAACATTATCGGCTCTCTGAGTATCTTGTCCACTATGGACCTGGTCAGCAAATCAATAGCCTGCCGTTCTTCACCTGAGAGAGCAGGCAGCTTTTTTACAGACCTGCCGTATTGTTTGGAACGGATTTGCTCAGCCCTTTGCATCAGCGACTTAATAACAGGCCTGGCATTATAAGACTGCCACCATTTCAGCAGCATGGCAACCTCTTCCCCTATAATCCTCTCAACTGCCCGGACCTCCGTTTCACGTTCGAGCCGGTGTCCCTCGGCTATATGGTTAAGGTCGTCGATGTTATAAAGATGCACGCCGGGTAGTTCCTGCACTGATGGTTCGACATTCCTGGGCATGGCGATATCAAGTATGACCAGGGGTAGCCCGCTGCGTCCGTCTATGGCTTCACTGACCTGCTTGTAGTGCAGCACAGGGTGTGGGGAGGCTGCACAGGTGATAACGATATCAGCGTCGCGCATTTCAGCTATAAGCTGGTCGTGGCTGACCGGCCGGGCCCCGTACTGAACTGCTAAACCGACCGCCCGCTGCTCGGTGCGGCTGACGACTACCAGACCACCGGCCCCCCTGCTGCGAGCAATCCTGAGTGCCAGCCTGCCGGCTTCCCCCGCTCCTATTATGATGATTTTGGCATTGCTGATATCGGTTATGATAGCGAGCGCCTTATTTACAGCGATGGAACTGATGGATAGCGCATTCTTGCTGATGCCGGTTTCCTCGCGGGCCCGCCTGCCGCTGCGGATGGCGCCCTCGAACAGGTGGCGCAGCGGCAGATTGACCATCCCCGCTTTTTCAGCGGCGGTCAATGCCTGCCTGACCTGGCCCAGTACCTCGTATTCACCGATAACCATTGAATCGAGTCCGCAGGCTACGCTGCAGAGATGCCGGAAAAGCGCCTCACCGCTTGCCGTGTAAATATAGGTCGCCAGGCTGCCCTCCGTCACTTGCAGGGCGTCCCTCAGATAACGGGTACATGCACCGCTGACATCAGCGGCATGAGGTCCCGCTGCATAGATCTCGGTGCGGTTACAGGTGGATAGTATTATCGAGTGGGGCGCGTACTGCCGGAGGCGCAATAAGGCGGCGGGCAGGGCCTCAGTATTGATGGCTGCCCTTTCACGGACTTCAATCGGTGCTGAATGATGGTTTATTCCGGTAAGGGTAAAATACATCTATTTACTCAGCCTCTCGAGTAAAATTGCCCGCGCCTTCTGGCTGTTTCCCTGCCTGATCAGGTCGAGCATAAGTTCTAAATCAATGGCTTCCTGCCATTGTTTACTGCTGACTTTTAGCTTAAGGTTTTTGACCTCCCTGCGCACCCCTTCGATTAACAGGGCTAATTCCGCATACTTATCATCCAGCTCACCTTCCAGTTTGCTGCGCAGCTTGCGGGCCAGGGCCGGGCTTTTACCGGCCGTTGAGATCGCAATTGATATACTACCGCGGCGGACGATCGAGGGCACTATGAAATCGGAGAGGCCCGGATCGTCCACTACGTTGACCGGTATCTTATTGCACCTGGCCTCCAGCGAGGCATGCAGGTTAACGCTGCGGTTGCCCGCTGCAATGACGGCGATACAGGCGCCTTCTAAATCTCCTATCTGGTAAGCGCGGCGCCTGACCTGTATTTTACCCTCGCAGTCCGCTTCACGCAGGCCTTTACAGAGGCGGGGGCTGATGACCGTTATTTCCGCACCGTACTCGAGCAGGGTTGTCACCTTGCGCAGCGCGACCTGCCCGCCGCCGATCACCACGCATTTCTTCCCCGCGAGGTTAAGAAAGATTGGATAGTATGCATTCATGCTCGCACTATACCCTGTAAAGGATCCTGGTTTTCTTAAATTCCCTGGCGCTGAATAGTACCACGTAGTCACAGATACCCGTATCTTCCGATATTTTGTCCGCAACCTGGTTGCAGGTTGCTTTGGACCGGCCGTGTAACATAGCAAACACGTTATAAGGCCAGAACTCGTTGGTTTCCCGCTCGTAGCAGTGGCTTACCTGCTTCAGTCCTGCCAGACGGCGGCCCATAAACTCAACCCGGCTGGCTGGAACCGCCCAGCAGGTCATAGCATTAGCAGTATAGCCGGTCCTGTAATGGTTTATCGACGCGCCATAGCGGCGCATAACACCACGCTGAAGCAGCGAACGACAATGGCCCAGTACGGACGGCACGCTCATTGCAAGGCCCGCTGACATCTGTGCAAACGGATCGTAGCATAGCGGGAGGTCCTGTTGCAGCAGGTTAATTATTACCCGGTCCTCTGGGGATAATACAGTCCGTTTCGCCAGGTCATTATTTTGATGGATTCCGGAATCCGTCCCGGCATCTTCATCAACGCCGAAATTAGTGCGCAGCTTGAAGACCCTGACCGCAGCCAGCGAGAACATGGCTTCGGCGCCTGTGCGTAATGACAGGTCTTTGAGTTCGGTATTCAGGGCAACGCCGGGCGGGACCGATAGCGTTACCCATATATTGAATTCGTGCTCCCTCTCGTAGCCGTGGCTGATGCCCGGGTGGGCAGAGATAACCTGTTCTGCCCTCGCCATATTGATCGTATTTACCTTCAAAGCAACGAGCGTGCTCTGGTAGCCGATCCGCCTGGCATCCAGTACCGGGCTGATCTGCCTTACGATGCCCGCGTGCTTCATCTCTTGAATCCGGCTGATCACCTCTTCACCCGCTATTCCCAGCTTGGCGCCCAGGTCTGCATAGGGTTCACGTGTCATGGGAAACTCCGACTGCAGCAGGCCGAGCAGGCGGAGCGACGTGGCATCCAGCGCTGAACAGACATTTAACGCATCTCCGTTGGGTATGGCCGGTTGATAAAGGCAGTAGGGTTCGGCTTCAAGATAATCTCCGCTGGTTTCAAAGGCGCGGGCGCGGCAACCTCCGCACAACCTCTTATACTCGCAGGCGCCGCATTTGCCCTTGAGGTTGGCAATGTCCCTTAGCTTTGCAAACAGCGGTGAATCAGTCCATACCTGTGCGAAAGACTGTTTTCTCAAATCACCCGCTTCTATTTCAAGATAGCCGCAACCCTGCACCTTCCCTCGATGTGAAATGAAACAGAATCCCGTGCCTGCCAGGCATCCCCGTGAGATAGTATGCATCGCAGCGTGACCCCCGGGGATTGAAGTCTCGCGCGGGGGCGCCTGTATTGCTATCTTCTGACGTTGTTTCATTACCCGCAGGTAATGCGGGGCATCGGTCGGCTTGAAGAAAATGCTGCTGCCCAGTTCCAGTTGTTTATCGTATATCCAGTTCAACGCCTGCTCGTATTCATTGGCGCTGAGTTCGACCTGTTCAAGTCCCTTTCCCCTGCCGGTGGGCACCAGGAAAAAGGGATGAAAGGCGACGGCCCCCGCATCCAGGGCGAGATTAATCAGGTCGTTGAGATAGGCGATATTCAGTTTGGTCAGGGTGCAGTTGACCTGCACCTCAACGCCGGCGAGGCGCAGATTCCTGATGCCGGCCAGCGCGGCCTCATAGGCGCCCGGTTGCCCGCGGAAGCTGTCCTGCAATTCAGCGGTGGGAAAATCAAGGCTGACCGAAACACGCGATACAGGGATATCCTTTAATTTCGCTGCTATCGCGGGCGAAATCAGTGTCCCGTTGCTGCCCATAACCACGCGCAGGCCGCTGCGCACCGCGTATTCAGCGATGGAAAATATATCCTCGCGGGCCAGCGGCTCGCCACCGGTCAGGATAAGCACCGGTTTTCCCACCTCGAGTATCTGGTCGATGATGCCGTAGCAATCCCGCGTGTCTAATTCCCCATCGTATTGACCGCTGCCCGCTGAGGCCCGGCAATGGGCGCAGAATAAATTGCAGCTCCGTGTGACCTCCCAGGCTACAAGTAGCAATTTGGGCTGAATGATCGTAGTTGGTGAACCGGGTGACATGCTAAGCTCCGATCTCCAGTTCGCTAAGGTAGCAGGCCGGGTCCTCTGCCCAGGTATCGCCGTATACCGCTTCGGCGCGCACGCGCAGGTTGCCGTTGCAGATATCGAGGAATTTGCAGCGGGAGCAGCGGCCCTTGAGCAGTTTCTTGCGGTTTCTCAACCCCTGCAGCAGCGGCTGGGAAGTGTCGCTCCATATCTCGCCGAATTTGCGCCGCGTGACGTTGCCTAACGTCCGGCTTTGCCAGAACTGGTCGGGATGAACATTACCGCGGTCATCAACAGCGCCTATCCTGAGGCCTGAATTGTTGCCGCCGTTCAAAGTCAATAACTCTAATATACTGCCGGCAAGGACGTGGTCAGTGGCCAGGACTTTCAAATACAGGTATACGCCATCCGCGTGATTGCCCACGGTCAATACTTCTTTGCGCAAGCCGCGCCTGTACATATCCAGTGTACGTTCACAGATAATGTCCACGGCGTGCCGTGCCTGGGCATGCGTGACATCCTGCCCGCGCAGGTTGTCCCCCCGCCCAGAATAAGCCAGGTGGTAGAAGCAGACCCTGTCGATGCCTTCCGCTTCGACCAGGTCAAAGATGGCGGGTATCTCGCTGTGGTTATGCATGGTAATGGTCAGGCGCAGGGAAACGCGTATTCCCCGGGCTATGCAATTGCGTATACCACGCAGTGCTTCCCTGTAGGCGCCCTCTTTCCCGCGGAAATGGTCGTTAACAGGTTCCAGTCCGTCGAGACTGATGCCCACCTCGGCAAAGCCGGTTTTCTGAATAGCATCGGCCGTCTTGTCGTCTATAAGAGTGCCGTTGGTGGACAGTGCCACCCTGATACCCCTGGCGGAAGCAAAGCCGGCAAGCTTAAATAGATCTTTGCGCAGCAGGGGTTCGCCTCCGGAGAAAAGGATAACCGGTACCTTGAATTCCGCAATGTCTGTGATAAATTTCATGCCTGCTGCACTATCCATTTGCCCATCGGCGCTCCGATCTGCAGCGCTTGCATAGCAATGTATGCAGCGCAGGTTGCAACGTCCGGTGCAGTTCCAGACGACTACCGGCCCGGGCGCCGGCTGATGCAGGTGGCCCGGAGTTGTAGCGGCATCCCGGTAGCGCAGGGCATCTCCCGGGCTGACGGCGCCGCAGAGCAGGCGTGATACAGATATCATGCCCTGTTTCCCTCTTTTGGTGCGGTTGAACACGCCTGGTGTGAGGCAATCATCGAGACCAGTGTTTCGTCGAGAAAACGGTTGGCCAGCGGTATGGATTCTGCTATATGCCCACCGTAGGATTCCCTTTTGCCCATCAGGTTGGCGGCCGCCTGCATGATGGTGGCGCGGTGCATCAGGAACGCCTCCACCGAAGCAGTCAGGGGCAATTGCAGATCGGCCAGGACCCTTCCGAAGCCACTGCCGACCTCGTGGGCCATGGTCAGTATCTCCTCCCGGTGCGCCGGTTCACTTATATACCTGTTGATAAGGTTGAGCAGGCGGCGTCCCAGGTCGGCCAATTGTTTTTGATGCGCTTCATCGGGTTTAACAGTTCGTGAAGCGCCGCTGATAAAGCTACGTTCGATCTCACGGTGCTGTCTGGTTGTGTCCTCCAGTTCGATAACCAGGTCTTGGACGCCCAGCACCTTCTGGCTTAACCCCCTGAATTTCTTCAGGTCGGATTTTGAGTAGCGCCGGTGGCCCCCGGGAGTCACGAAAGCCTTGAGCTTACCGTCGTCCGTCCACTGGCGCAGTGTGGCCTCATTGACGCCCAGCATCTGGCTCGCTTCACTGATCGTGACTATTTTTTCTCGTTCTGCACCAGGGTTCTTATCTTTCATATATGCAGCCCCTATTTATTTGCCGGTGCAAATTATATATAAATCTATAGAAATATCCAATATTTTATAGATTTATACGGGAACAGCCGTCGATAAGACCGAATAATGAGGGCTGTCCTGATGGGCACACTGGCAGCAAGCCTGGGAAAAGACTATTCGCAGGTTGTCATAGAAGAACCGGCCCGGCGAGGCCGGGCCGGTAAAAGCCGACGGTAAAAGAGGGCTATTGGATGTTTTGTGTTACTTTTCCAGCACCAGTTCCACTCTCTCAACCCTGTCATAGTCCTTGTTGAAAAAGAAAGAGCCGATAAAAAAGATTACCGCCGCGGCGATCAAAAACGCTGGGAGTATCATAAAAGCCGTCTGAATTCCATAGGCGTCCGATATTGTTCCTGTAACAATAGGGCCCAATGCAGTACCCAACAAGTGCTGGATAATTATAGCTATTGCAAATGTAATCGCGCGCAGACCCGGGTGTACGATGTCCTGCATGGCCGCCGAAACGCCGGGTATAAAGGACGTTATTGAGATCCCAAGCAGTAGCAGGACTATATACTGTGACGTTCCACTGGAAAGATACATGGAGATAAAAAGAAGCACGGCAGACACAATTGCTGAGATAGAGCAGAATAGCAATCTGGCATTTTTCCTTCTCTTCAACCAGAGGTCTGCGAGATAGCCGCCCAGCGGAGCTCCTACTACAGCAAGTACCATCACAGCGCTTGCCATCAATCCTGCCTGAGCCGGTGCAACCCTCCACACCCTTGCAAAGAAGGTCGGGAGAAACATCATCATCGACGCGGTAACGAAAACCATCATGGCAAAACCAAAATACGTAAAATAGAGGGTGGGCGTCCTTGCGATCTTGCCTGCAATCTCCGAAAAACTCGGCCTGGATTTGAGGGGACCGTTTACTGCGC
Organism: Chloroflexota bacterium; assembly: GCA_026389715.1. GTDB lineage: Bacteria > Chloroflexota > Dehalococcoidia > GIF9 > UBA5629 > CAIMUM01. Next base: position 29,701 of record JAPLHK010000029.1, on the reverse strand, counting down.
CCTCGGTATTTCTGGTAAGTGCCACTGTTTTGTAATCTTTAACAAAGAAAAATAGAATGCCCACAAGGAAGCCGGGAATAGCTACAAGGCCGAAGGCGTGCCGCCAGCCCAGGTAAGTTGCAATCACCCCACCCAGAGCAATTCCAAGTGCACTGCCAAGTGGAATGGATGCATTCCATATTCCCATCATGCGAGCACGCTTCTCCTCGGGATACAGGCCGGATAAGATAGCAGTACCACCTGGAGCGTAGCCAGCTTCACCAACTCCTATTAATGCCCTTGTGGACAAGAGCGCCTTGAAATTCGGCATCAATGCGCAGGCAGCCGTAGCAAGGCTCCAAAAGAGAGCCATAATTCCGACCGTTTTTCTGCGGCTCCATCTATCAACCAGAATCGATATGGGAAATGTGAAGACCAGTATAGCCCAGGAAACCGCCGATAAGAGCAGGGCGCCTTCCTGGTCGTTTATGCCCCAATCTTTCTGGATAAAAGGAAGCAATGAAGACACTACCATCCTATCGGTGTAATCGAAGAAATAGAGAAGGAAAAGGAGAATAAAGACGTAATTACGCGCCCCGGTGGAAAGCTGATATTGCTGTTTTACCGATTCGTTCGACATATGTTTTCCTTATTCGAAAAATTTGCCTTAACCGGATAATAACATATTGTTAGCCGCTCGGCTAAAAGGGCTTCCGCGGCAAGATATTACTACCTCGCCGCGAGTTCACATAAGTCAGCCCCTTTAATATTTATCGTTTTTATGCCTGTTTTCTTCACGCGGGAGTTGCGCTACTTTTTCTTTAAATGGAGCATTTCCCTGGCTTCTTCCACCGTGGCGATCTCGAAATCCAGCTCTCGGGCTATCCTGACTGCTTTTTCAACCAGTTCGGCGTTGGATTTGGCCAGTTCGCCATGGGAGATATAGATGTTATCTTCGAGGCCAACGCGGACGCTGTCGGCGCCCAGCAGCATGGCCATGGTTATCATGGGGAACTCATCCTTGCCTATGCCCAGCGCCTGCCACTTGGAGTTGGGGAACATCCTCTTGCCTTCCTCGGCAATGTACATGAGCTGCTTGGCCGTGGCGGGCTGCCCGCCTGCGACACCCAGCGGGTAATCGATGTGAAAGACCTCATTCTGATCCATTATGCCTTCTTCGCAGAGGGCCAGCGTATTATACAGGTGGCTGATGTCCCAGATCTCGAGTTCCATGCCCCATCCCTTTTTCTTGATGCCCTGAATGATCTTTCTCTGGAAGGGAGGCGTATTGCTGAAAGTGGAAAAACCGTACTTGCCGATCGACATATCAAATGTGCCCATATTGAGCGTGAGCATGTCCGGTTCGGGCTTGATGTCCAGCAGAGCCAGCTTCTGCTCTTCGGAAGCCGCGATAATCTGCCAGGTAGTCGTATCAACCCAGGCGCCTATGCCCCCGCCGGCCTCAATCACGATAGGGCATTTCTCCCGTATGCGCTTGACGATATCGCCCCAGACTTTGATGTCAGGCGTGGCCAGCATATGTATGGGATCCCTGGCATGGATATGGCACAGCGTGGCGCCCGCATTGTAAGAACGAAGCGCCTCCTCTGCGACCTCTTCCGGTGTTATGGGCAGGTAAGGTGTCCTTTTGCCCAGGTTGGGAAGATTGGGCGTTTTTTCATGTAGGGTGTTTGAACCGAATGGTGCTACCTGGATGATCAGCTTCTTTGCCATGCGTGAAATTCCTCCTTAAATTAATGGTTTTTTATTTGATATACTCAATGATCCCGGTGAATTCCTTCAGGTTGGCCGGGTCCGGCTTCCTCGTCCCTTCCTCTATCTCCTTGATGATCCTGGTGACCATCTCGTTGGCCGGCGTTTTCATGCCGACCTCTTTGCCCTTTCTGACCACGTAGCCATTGACGAAATCAACCTCCGTTTTGCGCCCCTTTTCGATATCCTGCCACATCGAAGGCTTGGTTGGACGGTGTTTGGCGAAGGCGAAATCCAGCAATTTAGAAGCATTATCGAAATCGGCCTTATTGCGCACCAGCACAATTGACGGTGAGACACCCATAAGCTCCGCGAAATTGACTCCGGCCGCGATGCCGACATCGTAAGTCTCGGTTATCACGGTCAATGCGACTTTGCGGGCAGCTTCGTTGTCTATAACACCGCCGTAGGTAAGCCCGGCGATAGTGCCCACGCCGGTCAGTGAGACCGTGATAAGCAGCTTGGTCCAGCGGTCGCCGATAATGTTATCGGCGATCTCAGTCGGGAAGGCTTTGGAGAGCAGATCAACCACATCCTCTGCCGTCTTGCTCCTGCCTGTAGGCCACTGGCCGATAATAAATCCGCCTTCCGTGGTCTGGATTAGCTGGCCCGGTCCCTGGTTGGTTCCGCCCCAGGTGATGCTGCAGGCGATGGTGCGCTCGACCCCCACGATTTTAGCGATGGTTTCCTCATTGATACCGTTCTGCAGGGAAACCACAGGCGCTGTTTTAGATATGTAAGGCAGGATGGAAGTAAGGGCTTTCTCCGTATGCAGGCCTTTTACTGCCAGTAATACGATGTCTGCCCAACCGGTATAATCCTTTCCGGTGAATTGATCGGGAGTTAAAGACTTAACCGGGATGGTGAGCTCAGTAAATCCGGATACCTCCAGGCCCTTATTCATCATTTTGACGTGTTCGCGGTCGGCATCCAGCACAACTACATTCTCTCCTTTCTTTGTCAGCAGGGCTGCTGTAATTCCTCCGATAGCTCCTCCACCTATTACAACGATATTTTTATAGGGCATGTTATATATCATCCTCCTTGCGTTCTACCATACAATATCGGCAAACCAGCCCGACAACCGAAAGGATGCAAACGTATTATACATTTTACTGTCTGGCTGTCAATCAGCCTGGAGTTTCCGGTTATTTATATATTGAGAAGGCGGCCTCAAAAGCAGCCAGGCTCTTATGTATGTCCTTCTCCGTCATCACGCCCGACATATAAACGTGGCCGGGCAGCAGCACTACGCCCGGGTTGCCCAGCAGCAGGCCCAGCCTGATCATGAGGTCGAACTCGAAGACCTCCATAACCTGGCTCATGTCGAATTTGCCGTTTAGCCCAAAGTGCACGATGCTGTACAAAGAGTGGGCCGAGACGTCCAACTTCAGCCTGGCGGTTATTTCGTTGATGCCTTTGGCTAACTGCGCCGCACGGTCGATGGAGTTTTGCACGTAGTTACCCTTCTCTAATTCCTCCATGAAGGCGATGCCGGCCGCCATGGCCAGCGGGTGTGCGCAGAATGAGCCCATGGGGAAGAGAGGACCGAAATGCTCGGCCCGCGGGTCCAGGGCGCCCACCACGGACATTACATCCTCGCGGCCGCCTACGGCGCCGATGGGCATGCCGCCACCGGCAGGCTTTCCCAGGCAGGTGAGATCGGGCGTTATGTCCAGTACCTGCTGCGCCCCGCCGATGGCCACACGGAAGCCGGTAGCCACCTCGTCGAAAGCCAGCAGCACGTTGTATTTGGTGGTCAATTCACGTAACTGTTTCTGGAATCCCTCGGCCAGCGGCGTGCCGCCGGTCGATGCCCCCAGCGGTTCCAGCACCACGGCTGCCACCTGGTCCCTGTTATCATTCAGCGCTTTCTCCACTATACCGATATCGTTGGGCGGCAGGTTTATCAGGTTATCCCAGTGGTTATTGGGGATGCCCAGGGTAAAGAGCGTGCCGGAGCCGGCCGCCAGCGCGTCGTATGACAACACCCCGTTCCAGCCGTGATGGTGCCCGGCGAACTTGATGATCTTGGTTTTACCGGTGAAGGCGCGGGCGATCTGGCAGACCAGTTCGGTAGCCTCGTTGCCCGAATTGACTATCTTGATCTTTTTGATGGAAGGGTAATGCTGCATCACCTTCTGCGCCCACTTTGTGGCAAGTTCTTCGCACATCTCCAGGTGGAAGCCGTATTTATCCAGGGCCTTATCGATGGCTTTGCGTATGGCCGGCGCCTTGTGGCCGATATACGAGATGCCCTGGTCGATAAACATGTCGATGTACTCGTTGCCGTCAACGTCGTAGAGCTTCGAGCCTTGGGCATTACCGATGAAGAGCGGGTATGGCCTGTGCCAGATCATGTAGGCGGGCGCGCCCATCGGCACTATGTATTTGCGCGATTCCTCGTTGAGCTTTTTGGATTTGGGGGTCTTCTTCTCGTAGGCTGCGACAACTTCCCTGTACTTCTCATCACTCAGCTTCAGTATGCTCATAATCACCCTCCCTTGTCCGCCGGTTACGCCTGTTTAACCGTACCGTCAGCGGTACGACGTATTTTAGAACACTGCTTTACAAAAAACAACCATTTTGTATAATTTGTTTCATCACTGCTAATATGCCTGTATTGTACTGAATTTGGTGCTGGGTTATACTTACCATAATTGGGCATTACCCGGCTATATATTGTGAAAACTGACCGATGAGAAAAGAAAAAAAGGCATCTCAAGATGAAGCAGGCGGCCGTGTGGTCAATGAGCGCTGGCTTAGCGGTCTGCTGAAAAAAGTGCAGGTCGGCGATATTTCTGTGACGGAAGCCGTAGCGGAACTGAGCGTGTTGCCTTATGAGGACCTCATGCACGCTAAGCTGGACCATCACCGCAGCCTGCGCACGGGTTTCCCCGAGGTCATCTTCGGCCAGGGTAAGACACTCGCGCAGCTCGTGGTTATAGCCGAGCGCATGGCTGCCCATTCGCAGAAGGTACTAATTACCAGGGTGGACGCCGCGGCCTATAAAGCGGTTAAAGCCGTGTTGCCCGACGCCCGCTATAACGAGGCGGCGCGTGCTATTATCGTCGACCGTGCCGCGAAAAAAAAGGGAAAGGCAGGCATAGTAGTTCTGACGGGCGGTACGGCGGATATCCCCGTTGCCGAGGAGGCTGCGGTTACAGCCGAACTGATGGGCAACGAGGTCCAGCGTATCTTTGACGTGGGGGTGGCCGGCATACATCGTCTTTTCAACCATCTTGAGCAGATACGGGGTGCGAAGGTGGTGGTAGCTGTAGCGGGCATGGATGGTGTGCTGCCCACCGTGGTGGGTGGACTGGTGACCTGTCCCGTCATTGCCGTTCCCACCAGCGTTGGCTACGGGGCTAATTTCAAAGGCGTAGCGCCTTTGCTGACCATGCTCAACAGCTGCGCGCCCGGTGTGGCCGTGGTAAATATAGACGGAGGATTTAATGCCGGATATTTAGCCGGCCTGATAAACAGGTGAGTAACCACAAACTCAACGTTAGAAGTAAGACAGCTAATAAAACCGCACACCTGCATGATGTGCTGTGTAAAATGAGTTCGGCCATCGTGGCGTATTCCGGCGGCGTGGACAGTACCTATTTAGCCGCGACAGCCAGGGATATTTTGAAAGAGAAGGTACTGATAGTCCTGGCCAATTCACCGGTGATGGACAGGGAGGACTTCCAGAACGCCATCAAGCTGGCCGCCTCGCTCGGCCTCGACCTGCAGCAAATAGCCTTCAACCAGCTCGATGTACCGGATTTTGCCGCCAACAGCAAGGACCGTTGCTATCACTGCAAGCTGACCATGCTGGGGATTCTCAATGAGATGGCCAGGACGAGGCGCATCAAGTATGTATGCGATGGCTCTAACTATGACGACCTCAGTGATTACCGCCCCGGCCTGGTAGCGGTATCGGAACTGGGTGTGCGCAGTCCGCTGGCTGAATCTTTCCTGACCAAGAAGGAGATAAGGTCGCTGGCCAAAACCAGGGGCCTACCCAACTGGGATAAGCCCGCCATGCCGTGCCTGGCCACGCGTATACCACATCACACGCCTATCACCCATCATGTCCTGGGTAAAGTCTCCGCCGGGGAATCCTTTATACGCAGCCTGGGCGTCAGGCAGGTCAGGCTGAGGCATCATGACGATATCGCCCGGATCGAGGTTGATGAGCCCGGTTTCAGAACCCTGCTTAAGAAGGACAACCGCCGGGCGGCGGTTGAAGCCGTCAGGAAGCTGGGCTATAAGCATGTCACGATCGACCTGGCCGGATACCAGATGGGCAGCATGAATCCATAACAGGTTATTTTATGGGAAAGGCAGTTTACTTCGACCTTTTCGCCGGCTGCAGCGGCGATATGATCCTGGGCGCGCTGCTGGATGCCGGGTTGCCGCTGCCGGAACTCGAAAAGGAGCTTGGCAAACTGACTCTGGATGGATATAGGGTAACGGCCGAGAAAGTCAAGCAGGGCGCGGTCACGGCTACCAGGGCACGCGTGATACTCGACGATAAGGTCAAGCAGCCCGACCGCTCTTACAGTGATATCGTGGATTTGATTGCGGGCAGCAGGCTGGACGATGAAGTTAAGAAACAGGCCATGGACATCTTCCGAAGCCTGGGTGAGGTGGAGGCCAAAATACACGGCGTCAAGCTGGAACTGGTACATTTCCACGAGATAGGCGCGGTGGACTCCATAGTTGACATCGTAGGTGCGCTAATCGGCTTCAGGTTGATGGGCGTAACAGATTTTTATTCCTCACCGTTTCCTGTGGGAGGAGGGTCCGTTGAGTGCCGGCATGGCGGTTTGCCTCTACCTGCTCCTGCAACGCTTGATCTGGTGACACAAAAACATGCTCCTGTTGTCAGTCCTTGCCATGTTGCCATGGAGGGAAAGGAGCTGGTGACACCCACCGGCGCTGCTATTGTGACAACGTTGGCCGAATTCAGCAGACCGCCGCTCAATTTGGAGAAAATAGGCTCCGGAGCCGGCAGCAGAAACCCCGATGAATACCCCAACATCATGCGGTTGTGGATTGGAGAGACCCTCGTTCATGACGGCCATGAGGGCATGGTGTTGTTGGAGACCAATATCGATGACATGAACCCCCAGATATATGATTATGTGATGGATCGGCTATTTGAGCAGGGCGCGCTGGACGTCTGGTTCACGCACATCCAGATGAAGAAGAACCGCCCGGCCGTGATGTTGAGCGTGCTCGCCCCGGGCGACGCCGAATCCAGGCTGGCCGAGACGGTGATGCGTGAGACTTCCACCCTCGGCATAAGGGTACGCCCCGTCTTCCGCCATATCGCCGGCCGCGATATCGTCGAAATCGATTCCACTTACGGAAAGGTCAGGGTCAAGGTCAAGCGCTTCCAGGATGAAGTGCTGAGTATTTCACCGGAATACGACGACTGCCGCAAGATCGCGTCTGAGAAAGATGTACCTCTGAGGGACGTTTACAGGACGGTTGAGGATGAGGCGAGGAAGCTAATTAAATAGTGGCGAAAAAAGGACTTTCCCGGCCGGTGTTTATAGTTCATTTAATACCCTTATTAAAATAACGGCGGTATTTATCAGGCGAATATATTAATTGGGCGCTGGCTATTCGTCAGGCTTTCTTGTTTTTATTCAGCTCTTCTTCGAGTAGTACTCTCCTGAGAACCTTACCCACACCGCTCATAGGAAGCTCATCCCGAAAATCAATACTCTGGGGCACTTTGTAGGATGAGATACCCTCTTTAGCCCAGGCGATGATGTCCTCGGCTCTGACCTTGCCTTTGAATTCGGCTTTGGGAACGATAAAGGCTTTTATAACCTCTCCCTTTTTTACGTCAGGGGCGCCGATGACAGCGACCTTGTCGACAGCTTCGTGCCGCAGCAGGAATGTCTCCACCTCTTCTGGGAAGACGCTGAAGCCTGAGACCTTGATCATCTCCTTTTTGCGTCCCAGGAAATAGAGGTATCCATCGCTATCGAATTTCCCCATATCGCCGGTATATACCCAGCCATCGATGAGCGTATTCTTTGTTTCAGTTGGCTTATTCAAATAACCTTTCATGACAGCCGGATTTTTCAGGGCGATCTCGCCCATATCTCCAACAGGTACTTCTTTGGTCCTATCTTCCCATGAAACTCTCTTGATATTCTGGCCGGGTATAGGGATGCCCTGGCAGCCGGGTATGTATTTCGGTTTATCCAGGGGCATGAAGCTGTCGAAAGTATGCGTCTCCGTCAGGCCGTAGGCAGCCTCGGCCAGGACGCAGCCGCCGGTATCCTCTTTCCAGCGCCTGGCTATCTCCTCGGTCAACTGAACGCCGAAACTTGTAGTGAGGCACAGCTTGAGTGACGAGAGATCGTATTTCTTGCGTTCGGGATGGTCCATAATGGCTATATTCATGGGGACCGCCGCCTGGAAGAATTGCAGTTTGTAGCGGTCGATAGCCTGCATGGCGGTAACCGGGTCGAACATCACCATCAAAACCTGGGTATTGCCCATCGCGATCATGGTATCCACGCTGCCCAGCATGCCGGCTATATGGAAGGTGGGGAGTATGGCAAGACAGGAGAGATTGGCTTCCTTGTAACCAACATACGCTGCATCGGCCTTCATAATATTCATAAGCACTGCCACCTTGAAAAGCTTGGCGCCGTGGGTCAGGATTGCCCCCTTGGGCAACCCGGTTGTGCCGCCCGTGTATTGAAGCTGCACGGGGTCATCAAGGCCGACATCGGCCTTTACAGGTGAAGAAGCATAGCGCGATAGGATATCCATAAATTCAGTTGTGTCAGGATAGGTCATCTTGGGGAAGCCCATAATCGGGACGGGGTTCATGGTGGTTTCCTTGGGCAGAAAATCATGAAGGCTGGTGACCATGACCGTCTTGATCCCGCATTCTTTGCAGGCTCCGGCCGCCACAGAGTGCAAAAGGTCAAATGTCAGTATTGCTTTCGCACCGGAATCTTTCAATTCATAGGTTAGCTCCCATTCCTTAAAGAGGGGACTGCAGGGTGCGATCACACCACCCATCTTATTAATACCATAATGGGCTATGTGGTATTGGGGGCAACTGGGCATGAAGAGCGCGATGCAGTCACCCTTCTTGAAACCGGAATCAAGCAGAAAATTGGCGAAAATATCGGACATGCGGTCCAATTCGCCGTAGGTCACTTCTCTGCCATAGAAGATAATTGCTGTGCGGTCGGGGAATTCCCTGGCGTTATCGCGCAGGTATTCGAAAACAGGTTTCTTACCCTTGGGATAGCTTACTTCTGCAGGAACAAACGAGGGCCAATTTTTCATCCAGATCTTTTCCATGACAACCTCCTTTCTACAATCCAAAATATGGCAGGGAACGTTGCAGACTATACCTGTGAAGCGAGTAATAAAAGTATAGCAGAGTTGTCAAAGATGCAGCATGGGTCTTTGCGGCCATGCCTTGCCCTATTTGGAGGGTACTGACAAATTAATGAAGCTTATCCACCAGATTGGGCAGATTGCCTGCTAATTGAAGTTTAATCGCCTCATCGATGTTCTTTATATCGGTTATTACCGGCTCGATCTTATAGCTTTTCAAGCTTTCGTAGGCTCCCCTTCCCATACCGCCCGTAATGAGGACCTGGCAATCCTTAATAGCCTCTGCCATGCTTGCGTGTTTATTCTGAGACGCGGCATCAAAGCCGTGAGGGCCGCTGTGTTCAGAATGGGCTCCTTCAGCAGTCGCAAAATGGCTGTGCCCCATCTTGGGCCTCTTCTCTTTGCCAGTTATTTTGCCGTCCTGCGTGGTGACTACCAAGTACAATGATGCGCGCCCGAAATGTTGACTGATTGTGATCTCGTCATCTGTAACCACTGCGATTTTCATATTGTTCTTCCTCCGTATATTTAGATTATTTATTGCTGGTTGCGCGGACTCTAATTCGTAAGCGCCTCCCGCTATCCTGATGGCTTTTCCCTTGAGAAGGGCTTCCGTCAGCTTTTTCCTGGCTGATTCCAGCACCCGTTGAAAGGTGGCCCGCGATATGTTCATCTGCCGGGCGCATTGCTCCTGGTCTAAATCCTCAAGGTCTTTCAGGCGCAATGCCTCGAGTTCGTCTATAGATAGGCATACTTCATCAAGAAATCTCAGTGGGATACCTGCCGGCTTGTAATAGGTAATACCCGGCATAACTGCTACCCTGCGGCATTTAACCGGTCTCGGCATTCTATTTTCTCATTGCCTGAATAATGAGCATATGCTCATAACTATTATAGTCGTGCCCATTTCGACCTGTCAAACCACCAGTCCCAGACCGTAACTGCAGGCTTTCCTGGTATCCCACTGAAACCGTATGTCCAGGCCTTATCTCAACAAGTAATACCGGGTCTGCCATAATTTGACTTATTCTTGATTGATATATTATACTTGCAAAGATTTGCAAGTATGAATATTAATAACTATCCACTCACGCAAATCTAATATTAACAGGAGAATTAATTAAAATGGCTGATGGCGCATCTGTTGCCGGAAGACAATCCGCAGTCCAGGAAAAGAGGATTGAGGGTTTGACCATGCTCATATTCTCCGGTGACCTGGATAAAGCGCTATCAGCTTTTATTGTTGCCAACGGTGCTGCCGCCATGGATATTCCGGTTACCCTGTTCTTCACGTTTTGGGGAGTTAATATTATGAGGCGTGAAGGCCAGGTCCAATTGCTGGAGAAAAAAACATTCATGGAGAGTATGTTCGGTTGGATGATGCCCAAGGGGCCCAATAAGCTGGTGCTGTCCAATATGAATATGGGAGGGATGGGTACACTGATGTTGAAGAAAGAGATGGCAAAAAAGAATGTCTATAGTTTACCCAAATTGATTGAGGAGGCCCGTGAGCAGGGTGTTAGGTTAGTAATCTGCACGATGACCATGGATATCATGGGTATTAAAAAGGAAGAACTTATGCCAGGCGTTGAATTCGGCGGTGTGACTACATTCGTATCAACGGCTAACGAAGGCAATATGACCTTATTTATATAATTTGATTACATGTTGTATTTTTGCTAAGAGGGCGATTATTATGGAAATTAATCCCAACTATATTTTTGAATTACAGGCAGAGATGCTGAGTGCGCTTTCCAATCCCAAACGCCTGATGATTTTGAAGGTGCTGGGCAAAGTAGAGAAAACTGTCGGAGAAATATCCGTTCAGACCGGCATAGAATTACAGAACGTGTCTCAACATTTGCGCATTATGAAAGCTCACGGTATAGTGGTTTCCAGGAGAGAGGGGCAGGCAGTCTACTACAAAGTTGGGACGCCGATATTCGCCGAATGTTGTGAGCTTGTCAGGCAGGCCATAGTGGAAGAACTGGATAAAAAAAGAGCTCTTATTAATGATAGTAATCAGAATTAAATCGTCTTTGGAGGTAATAGCATGACCGAAATTGACCTGAAAAATATCAAAGTGGACAAAACTGTAGATGCCCGGGGTACTGCTTGCCCGGGTCCCCTTCTGGAAGCTAAACGTGGCATGGCAGCTGTTCCCATGGGGGGAATACTTGAAGTGCTGTCCTCTGATATTGGCACAACGGAAGATCTTCCTCTCTGGGCCAATAAAGTTGGGCACCAGTGTCTCGGCACCATTGAGGAAGCGGGTTACTGGAAAGTATTTGTTAAAAAGGGCAAATAGTGACTTCATCAGATTCCTCTAACGGTGGCGGCCCCAAGATATTGGTTTTCTCAACAAACAATATCTCCGATCCTGGTATCGACCTGGCCGGTAGTTCACATATGAATTATCCAACATCGGTACAGGTCATATCACTGCCCTGTTCCAGCGGGATTAACCCGAGATGGTTATTGCATGCCCTTGAAGCAGGCTTTGATGGAGTGTTCGTCGCTGCTGACGGAACAGACTGCGCCTACCTGCCTGACTGCACCGACCGCACAGCCGCCGTGATGCAGAAAGCGCAGGACTTGATTAAGGAACGTGGCCTTGACCCCAGACGTGTAAAGATGGCCGGCATCTGTTCGGTCTGCTCCGAGTCTTTTGTGTCGCATATGGAGAAATTCAATAAAGCGCTCAGCGAACTCAAAACATGAGTTGAGAGAGATACTGAACTTTCATGGGAAGAAACTCAAACGTAGATTATGATGCCCTGATTGTTGGGGCTGGCATAGCGGGGATGGAATCCGCCCTGACGTTGGGCGACATGGGATTCAGGGTTTTGCTGGTGGAAAAGGAATCCAGCATAGGCGGGAAAATGATCCTGCTGAGTAAGGTATTTCCAACACTTGACTGCTCGAGTTGCATCTCCACACCTAAAATGGCGGCCACAGCCAACCATCCCAACATCAAGGTGTTGACCTTCTCCGAAATCGATGCTGTCAGTAAAAACTTGGACGGCACCTTCTTGGTCAACTTGCGCAAAAATCCAAAGTTCATTGATCCAGTCAAGTGTACCGGCTGTGCTCAATGCGAGACAGCCTGTACCGTAGCAATTGCTGATGAATTCAATTCAGATCTGATAGCTCGCAGGGCAGCTTATATTGCCTTCCCCCAGGCTGTCCCCAAGAAGGCGGTAATCGACCGGAAGGGCACGTCGCCGTGCTCATTTACCTGTCCCGCGGGAGTAAAACCCCACGGATACATCGCACTGGTAAGAGCAGGAAAATATGATGAAGCATTCCGATTGCACCTGGAGGATGCCCCACTTCCCGGATGCCTGAGCAGGGCATGCTATGCCCCGTGTGAGGACGAGTGCACAAGGGGGCAACTCGAAGGCCCACTCCCTATCAGGGCAATCAAACGCTTCATGGTTGACCGTTACTACATCGAACACCCCGAGCCCGAATATGGGATTCCTGAAAAATTGAATGTCAAGAGGGTGGCCGTTGTCGGGTCGGGGCCGGCCGGCCTGTCCGCCGCCTATTTCCTGGCCCGGTCAGGGTATTCTGTCACAGTCTTTGAGTCTGAATCTGAGCCTGGTGGCATCATGCGCTGGGGCATACCGTCATACCGCCTGCCCAAGGATATATTGGCTCGCGATATCAAGAACATCACGGCACTCGGTGTCAAGATTGTTACCGGCACCAGGGTCAGTAGCACGCAAAAGATGAAGGAGGACGGCTTTGATGCCGTATTTATGGCCGTTGGTAACACCGGAGGGCGCCGCATATCCATCCCGGGAGAGGATCTGGAGGGGATTGTTGATTGCATGGATTTCCTTAAGTCCTGCAATTCTGATGACCGGCCGGACGTGAATGGGAAAAAGGTCGTGGTAATAGGCGGCGGCAACGTTGCTATAGACTGTGGCCGCAGCGCCCTGCGCCTGGGCGCTAATGAAGTACAGCTTGTCTGCCTTGAGTCCAACGATGAAATGCCGGCCCATAAATGGGAGATTCAGCAGGCGGTCGACGAGGGAGTTGCGATTAATTGTTCGTGGGGGCCGAAAGCGGTCAGTGACGTTGGCGGAAAGGCCACCGGAGCTGAGTTCGTTTGCTGCACGTCTGTTTTCGACACCAGCGGCAAATTCAACCCTTCATTCGACGAATCTAAAAGGAAGTCCTTCGACGCCGATATTGTTATCATGGCTGTCGGCCTTCTTCCTAATACTTCTCCATTCTCGTCTGAGGTTGAGCTCAACCGCAATGGGACTATTAATGCCGATAAAGAAACTTTGCAGACTGCGGAACCCTGGATTTTTGCGGGGGGAGACGCCCTGACCGGGCCCTCAATGATTGTAAAGGCCATCAGCCAGGGCAAAAGGGCCGCCTATTATATAGACCATTACCTCCAGGGTATGCCGATGAATTCATGCCATTTCGATGAAAGATTGCCCATGGTCGACAGGGAGGCTGTCCTTAGCCGAACACCCGGGGACATTTCTGATAGAAAACCTGTATCCCTGAAGCTTAAGCCCATTAACGAGTGGGCACGCTCGTTCGGCGAATATGAAAGCACTATGACAGAGAACGAAGCGCTTTATAGTGCCAACCGTTGTCTGGACTGCGGTGGCTGTTCACAATGCCGGCAATGTGTGGCTGCATGCCCTGCCGATGCCATATCCTTTGATATGCGCACAGAACTAGAGGACCTAACGGTTGGTTCGGTAATGCTGTCAACGGGGTTCGATATCTTCAATGCCGCCAATAAACCGGCATTGGGATGTGGGAGGTTCCCCAATGTTATCAATGCCATGCAGATGGACCGTATCCTGGCCCCTACCCGGCCGTATAATGCGGTTATCCGTCCCTCGGATGGAAAAGCACCCAGCAATATAGCCTTTGTACTGTGCACCGGCTCCAGGGACCAAAAGGTTAACAACCGCATATGTTCGCGTGTATGTTGCATGTATTCCCTTAAACAGGCGCAGTTGCTGATGGGCGCCCTGCCCCTCGCAGACATCACCATTTACTACATCGATATCCGCGCTTTCGGCAAGGGTTACGACGAGTTTTATGAACAAGCGAAAGGTATGGGGGTCTATTTCGTCAAAGGCAAGGTGGCCAGAATAGAAGAAACAACTGACCAGAACCTGGGAGTATTTTACGAGGACATCGAAGGTAATGGAGGCACCAGGCGGGCCGAGCACGATCTTGTCGTACTGTCAGTCGGGGTGCTTCCCACGCAGGGCGCCCTGTGCCTCTTCAAGGACGGGTCTCTCAAGGCAGATCCATTCTCGTATATAGATGAGGTAGATGAGGACCTTGAGCCGGGCAAAACCAGTATTGACGGCGTCTTCGTTGCCGGAACGGCGGCCGGGGCGCGCGACATACCCGATTCTATTCTGCATTCCGATGCCGCTGCAGCGCAGGTAGCCGCCTATTTAAAGAAAACGGGGAAAGCGTCATGATGGAAATGCCAGGGAGGAAACTGGGCGTATACATTTGCCACTGCGGCGGCAATATTTCCGATTATGTGAATGTGGAACGGGTAGCAGATGTAGTCGAGGGTGATCCTTCTGTAGTCACGGTCAAGACCAACATATTTACGTGTTCCGACGCGACCCAGCAGGACATGATCGCAGAAATTCAGGAAAAGAAATTGGACGGGATCGTCATAGCTTCGTGTTCGCCCAAACTTCACTTGAATACATTTAGAGCGATGGCTGAGCGTGCGGGTCTTAATCCCTATCAATATACCCAGGTAAACATCCGCGAGCAGTGTTCATGGGCCCACACTCATTCAAAGGATGCAGCGACGGACAAAGCAATCAAACTGGTACGGGCGGGCATTGCTCGCACTGGATTGTCAATGCCCCTCAAACGGCTGCGCGTCGAAACTACGCCTGCTGCGCTAGTTATAGGCGCCGGGGTTGCTGGATTGCGTGCGGCTCTGGCCCTATCTGATATGGGCATATCCGTGCATATGATTGAACGGGCGGGACAGCCGGGTGGAATGATAAGTAAATGGGGGAAGATGTTCCCCAACGGTAAGAAAGGCTCAGAGATAATTGATTCATTGATTAAGAAAGTCCGTGAGCGGGAAAACATCAACCTGTTTACCGATGCCAACATAATCGAAAAAAGCGGCAATGTTGGTAAGTTCTCGGTCAAAATAAGTGTCAATAGCAAAGAGACTATTTCGCTGACTGTCGGTGGCATAATAGTGGCCACGGGTTTTGAACCCTATATCCCAAAAGATGGTGAATTTGGTTTCCGGCTGGATGGAGTGATAACACTGCCGGAATACGAAGAATTGCTTGCCCAATCCTCCGGCTCCTTCAAATACAAGGGCCGGGATATCAAAACAGTTGCTTATATATATTGTGTTGGATCGAGGGAACACTGCAAAGAGGATAATCCCCACCTGTATTGCTCCCGCTATTGCTGCACCGGCGCTGTGCATGCGGCCGTGTGTACCGGTGATTTGAACCCCGGTGTGCATCAGTTTCACCTTTTCCGGGATATGCGCACCTATGGCAAATATGAGATGCTTTATGATCAGGCCTTAAAGCAGGGTTCGATATTCCTGCGCTACGAAGAGAACGAACCGCCGCAGGTAACTTCTGAAGACGGCAGGTTGAAAGTGAAGGTGAAAGACCGTCTCACAGGTGGAGAGGAAATCGAAATAAAAACTGACCTCGTGGTACTCGTTACCGGCATGGTCCCGAGGGCCAATGCCCCCCTGGTAAACGTTCTCAAATTGCCCATAGGCAAGGATGGTTTCTTTAATGAAATCCATCCCAAGCTGAAGCCGGTCGAGACCGTAATAGACGGGCTATTTATAGCCGGGGCAGCGCAGGGCCCCAAGACACTTTCTGAGAGCGTGGCCAGTTCCATGGCTGCGTCTGCTAAAGTGGCTGCCCTGCTGCTTAAAGGATATATTGATTTGGAGCCGCTCGTGGCCAAAGTCGACCCAGATCTATGCACATGGTGTGGCGCTTGCGAGCAAACATGTCCATACGGCGCAGTACAGCGCATTACTTGCGACGGCAAAGAAATCGCTATGATCAACCCTGTTCTATGCAAAGGCGAGGGCGGCTGCGTGCCCGTTTGTCCCCAGCAGGCCATCGGAGTCGAAGGGTACACAAATAGCCAGGTAGAGGCCATGATTGACGCTCTGGCTATGGAGGTTGCCTGATGGAAAAGAAGGTTTCCCGCAACCTGGGCGAAGTGCTTCGCGACGAGATGTATATGCGTGGTCAGATCATAAAGATACTGGCCGAAGGCCCAAAGACGATAACCGAGATTGCCGGTGAACTTGGTTACCCGCCTGATGAAGTGCTTAGATGGGTGATGGGCATGAGGAGATACGGGTTGATTATCGAGATGCCCAAGGAGGGCAGATGACTATTATAAGTATAAACTACGGGATCAGGAAAAATAATGTTGAAAGCAAACGCAAAATTTGCTGAACGAATGAAGGCCGGCACCGAATTTAATGCCTCCGCTTGTATTAACTGTGGTTCCTGCACGGCGCTTTGTCCGCTGGGTATCGACCTGCACCCAAGGACTCTTTTCCGCTATGTGTTGATTGGAGCACGGGATAGGGTATTGGAAAATACCACTAATATATTCTCATGCCTTTTGTGCAAAATGTGCGAAGACAACTGTCCGGCCGATGTTCCCATCGCAGAAAATATCAGGTCTTTGCGCAGCTATATCAACCGCGATGTTTTTGGGCTTGCAAGAGGATAGATCATGCCGCTGCCGATACATGATGTTTTAGGGGTATTCTCAGACAACCTGAGAATTAGAAGGTATGTGGTCCCGCTTAGTCCGGGAAAAGTTGACGCCTGGGCAAAGGGCTTGGATATACCCTTTGGAGGTGAAACTGTCTTGTATACAGGCCAGATGTACCAGCTAATGCCGGCAATAGATTCCATGTCCCAATTGATGGCCAAATTCGAAAATTCAAGTATAACCAGGTTTTTCGGCGTAGGCCGTATATTGAACAGGATTGTCAACATTTCCTGGTTTATGTCCGGGGGCAATGGAAAGGAACAGGCGAGGTACAATGGCATACTACGCAACATCGCAGCCCTACTGAAAATGGCGGGAGTAGATTTCGGTTATCTGCATGGTAAAGAGTTGTACTCAGGAGCATTGGTTTATGATGAGGGACTTGATCAGGTATTTGCGGAGCATGCCAGGAGAGTATACAGGGTATTCAAAGAAAACGGTGTGAAACAGGTAATCACCGTGGATCCGCACACCACCAATATGTTGAAGAGCGTATACCCGAAAATTATAGATGGCTATGATCTTATTACCAGGAGCTACCTGGAAGTACTTGCAGAAAAAGACCTGAAATGTGCAAAGCAGCTTCCTTTGGAACTTGTTATCCACGATTCTTGTGTTTATGCAAGGCACGAAAATATAGTGGATGAACCGCGCCGTTTGCTGAAAACTGCCGGGTCAACAATTCATCTGCCGGAGTTATCCGGAAAGTTAACGCAGTGTTGCGGCGGACCTCTGGAATCATTATTCCCCGGCAAGGCCCATGAAGTCGCTCAGAAACGCGTGGCCCAGTTAGCCGGATGTGGCAACAGCATTGTGACAATGTGTCCAATCTGCATGGCCAATTTGAGACGTGCGGCAAATGATACAATTGAAATCAAAGACATATCTGAACATCTGGTTAACGGTTACTGTGTGATAGACTAATAATGAGGGCAAGTGCGGAATAGCAGGGGTCCATAAAACCAGCTTCACAATTACGGTTAAGAAATAAAACATTAAGGAGGTTGAGACAAGAAGACTATGGCAGAGAAAATTGTAATTTTCGCAACTCATGGAGGCGAAGACCCGGAGATGGCCACATTGCCCTTTGTTGTTGGCAATGCCGTGTTGGCAATGGATGTTCAAGTAACTGTAATACTGCAATCAATGGGCGTTATGCTGGCTAAAAAAGGGTGCTACGATCACATCTACGCATCGGGTTTTGATTCAGTCAAGAAGCTGGTTGACAGCTTCCTCGAGTTCGGCGGCCAGATTTTCGTATGCATTCCGTGTATCGAATCCCGGAAGATTACCCCTGATTTGCTGATTGAAAAGGCGCAGTTAGTTAAGGCCGGGAAAGTGGTCCAGGAAGTTTTAGAAGCTAAAGCCGTATTGAATTACTAATACTGGTATTCGGCAGCATTTTGCCCGCAGGGAAGGCGCGGCCTTTCGGACGCGTTTGAGACGGCCACATCTAAGCCGGAAATTAATAATCCATTTCAGCATGGTCTTGACACGGCTGCCGATACGCCGCAGGGGCTGCTCGCCGGCAGCCATTTGCACCAGCTCAAGCAGGTGGTAGATTTGGGGAGCGTTGGGATAGAAAAGGCTGCCCGAGCCGAGCATCTGCATGCAACCGGCGCAGTAAACACACAGCAAGTCGGCGCCGGTTCTCCTGGCCTCATGTATCCTCTTCAGCGTGGAGAGTGTAATGCGAGCAGTATTGTAGTTACTTCTCATGCTGAAACCCGCGCCGATGCCGCAACAGACCATGCGCTCCTTGCTGCGCGGCATTTCAACTACCTCCACTCCTATATGCTCCAGGATTTTGCGCGGCAACATGAGATATTCAGGCTCGAGGAACTTGGAATAGCAGGAATCCTGTACCGTGGCGCGCAGTTTAAGCTTGTTGACCACCTTGATCTGGCCGCTTTCCAGTTGCTCCCAGAGGTATCGTACCAGGGGTTTGAATTTGGCATCGAACTTAATGCCCAGCCTTTCCGGCAGCATTTTGGTGAAGCAGAACGTGCCTGCAGTGCACATCATTAATATCTCACGTGCACCCATTTCGGCAAACCTGGCTTGCATCTTTTTGCCCTGTACCGCGGCAAGATCGTAGTAGCCCATGCGGAAAAAAGTTTCGCTGCAGCACCAATCCAGGCCACCCCTTATCGGTATGGGCGGCAACAGTGAGGTTTTCGTCAGGTAAGGCACCGTGGTAACATTGCAACCCGGGTAAATAAACTCCGAGCAGGGGGACTTATCGTCCCATTTTGCCACCATTTCCTTCTCGTCGGCGGGCAGTCTCTCTAATATATAGCTGCGGAAATTGAGCTTCTGCATGGGCAGGAAGTAGCGCGCCCTTTCCAGCAATCCGCGCGTATGGTACTCGCGCTGCCAATAGTCCATGATGGTCTCGCAGGGCGCCGCATCATTGGGGCAGAAATCGTCGCAGTCAAAGCACGCGGTGCACGATAGGGAAACACTGTCGCTCATCTCGCCCCTGTTGATTTTCTCCTTCTCCCTGCGGGCGGTCTCCAACGGCAATGACATCTCAGGGCACTTCGAGAGGCAGTCGCCACAGAGCTTGCACTTCTGCACATCATGAAACCTGTATTCTTTAACATCAGCCATGGTTAAAACTCCTCCGGCCGGCCAGCGCCAGCCGCACCAACGTTGTCAATATGGAAAGCGAAAAAGGATTCTGTATTGCCGGGTTATTCAAGAAGGCGTTGTAAAATGCGCACAGGCGGTCAGCCTTGAAATCTAAATCTACCAGCGCGGGAGCGCCCTGGATAGACGCCAGGTCGATCTTGAATCGTTGCCGGGCTTTACTTTGCAAAAGCATGCGTGTGATGTTGGCGGACATGATGGCGATGATATTGAAGGCGCGCCGGCGCGTCCGGTGCGGCGGCTGCCTGCCTCCGGCCATGTCCAGCAGTTCCAGGATATGGTAGATCTCCAATTTGCTGCCGACAAGCTCCCTGACCACGGAGAAGATGAAGTAGCAGGCAGCGCAGTAAACCACCAGGCAGTCAGCGCCTGTAGCCTCGGCTTCTGCGAGCCGTTTTTTGCCCTGCGCTATGAGATCAAAGAGGTCGAAGCGTCCCGCCGCGGCGCCGAAACCGCAGCATAGCGCGTCGCCCTTGTTATGCTGCATCTCTATTATTTTTACCCCGCACGCCTGCACAAGCTCCCTCACGGGCGACCAGACGGCATCGCCGGCAGCCTTGGAGAAGCAATTATCATGTATTGCTACGCGTTTATTAACCTGGCAGCTTAACTTCAATTGGCCGTTGTGCAGCATATCCAGGAGGTAATGCTCCAGTGGCACGACCTCGAAGTCAAAGCTGGTATTAAACCTCTGCGGCAGGATCTTGCCCAGCATGGCATATTCAGCGGCCATCATGGTCACCACTCTTTTGGGCCTTAGATCATTGAAAACGTCCTGCAATCTTGATCCAACCTGGTCAACCACATCGAGCAGCCCGAGCTGGTAGATGTGCCCGCCACTGCACCAGTTGCGCTCGTCTCCGTAGGGCGTTAGGCCGGCCAGCAAAGGCGTCATAGTGAGATAGGGTGAAAAAGCGCTGAAGCATCCGGTCAGCAGTATATCCTTGCCGGACTTCCCGCTCCTTATGCGCCAGTTTTTAATTAGCTCCTGCTCATCCGGCGGCATCAGGGGATAGAGGTGGCTCCAGATGGAGGCCGGGTCTCCGGGCATTACCATATGCGCCAGCGCCGGGAGCCCTTTTTCTTGGTACCGCTCGTTCCAGCGCAGTAGTATCAGCTCATAGGGATCGAAGCCATTGGGACAATATGAATCACAGGAAAGGCAGGTGGTGCACTTCTCCAGCACCATGCTTGACTGTCCGTTGTTCAGTCGCTGCTTTTCTGCTACCGCCCTATCCTGTTCTAAGTTGAGTACGGGGCAGGAAGAAAGGCAGGTACCGCAGAGATTACAGCGCTCGGAAGAATCGAACT
The DNA here is from genome assembly GCA_026389715.1 of Chloroflexota bacterium. Taxonomy (GTDB): domain Bacteria; phylum Chloroflexota; class Dehalococcoidia; order GIF9; family UBA5629; genus CAIMUM01. The sequence goes on along the minus strand of JAPLHK010000029.1, from coordinate 8,809 downwards.
TAGTAGTATCTAACATCAATATGGGGTAATATCCCCGCAAGGGTTTTATAGTACGGTAATGGGGTTTTTAACGGCGCAGATAAGCGATGCAGGAAACTCTCCATGTTAGTATTGCCACCACAATAGGCTATTCTATATTCGATGTCAATATTGGATCATTTGTTACTGATATAGCTATTTTCCAAGTATACTGAACCGACAGAACTGGAAAATTGGTTGGAGATGATCCGCAACGACGGCCTGAACATCAGGCATCAGTCACCTGACGGCTAAGGGAATATCTTGTAGGCACCCTTTTTCTCTTCAGCCAGCTTCTCCAGCGCCTTATAATCCAGCAGGTACTGTATTAGCCCCAGGTATTTGCCTTCCCCGTTCCTGACGGCTATGAAGCGGTTGAGCAGCCTGTCGCTGTAGCTCACCCAGAACTCCTGTTCGTCCTTTTTACCGCTCTTCAGGTTATTGATGAAAGCCTCCAGCATGGGCAGACTCTCCGGCTTGTGACAGCTTCGTATGTCCTTGCCGATATCGTCAGCCGTGGCTTTCCGGCTGCGCTTTTCCCCCTTGTTCCAATAGCGGATCTTCTCGTGTTCGTCGATGAAAAGCAGTTCCACCGGGAGAGCATCGAGGATACCTTCGATTTGTTCTTTGCTGAGCTTTTCTATCATAACAATCTCCTTTCACCTATTTAGATATTCCCCATAGCAATTCTCAACTAAGCGACTGACTTTAATTATTTATACTCAGAATTAATTTGATTTTCTATTTCATCCGTGAGTAAGGCATTTTCGGAGTTACCCTTTACAGTTTGAAATTTGTCTGCTGGCTTTTGAATTCAGGCTTACGCTTTTCGATGAAAGAGCGCCCGCCTTCCTCGGCCTGACCGGAGGCCATCACGAATTCCATCAGTTCCGGCTCCAGCGGGTAGAGGTCGGCCATTTTTGCCACCGAGGCGGCGTTGACCTGCTTCTTGCAGATGCGTATAGCCAGCGGTCCCATGGTCCGTATTTTCTGCGCAAGTTCAAGACAGGCCGGCATGAGTTGGTCGTGCGGTACCACTTTATTGGCCAGCCCTATGCGCCAGGCTTCCTGCGCGTCAATGGGGTCGCAGGTTATGATCATTTCCTTGGCTTTGGCCGGCCCGATGAGACAGGTTAATCGTGGAGTGGCGCCCCAGGTAAAGAATATGCCCAGCGCAGTTTCAGGTATGCTAAAAAACGCCTTTTCTGAAAGTATCCTGAAGTCACAGTTCATGGCCAGGCACATGCCGGCGCCGACGGAAGGGCCGTTAACAGCAGCAATAGTGACCTGCTCCAGGCTCTCCATGGCCCGCATGAAATCCTGGCCGAAGAGCTGCCACACCCGTTCGTTGGGCAGTTCAGGGTCGTAATGCTCCTGCATGGCCTGCCTGCTGAATTCAACTCCGGATGAGAAGGCCTTGCCTGCGCCGGTGAAGATAACAAAACGGGTCTGCAGGTCTGACCTCAGCGCGTCCAGCAGGTCCTTTATCTCAAGCATCGTCTTCCTATCCAGCGCATTGAGGATTTTCGGCCGGTTGAATATAACGGTCATCAGATCGCCAGACTTTTCAACTATCAGTGTTTCGTATTTCATGCTATCCTCCTACTTTAATCTAAAGGTTCAACCAGGGGCTTATACACTTCGGAATGGCTGTCACGGATGGATGTCCGAGACGCCGCGCTCAGAGTTCCATTTCTTTGAGATCGGGTGCAAAAATAAATATAGTTCGCAGTATAATCCTCAGCTTAACTTTATCTTCTTGATAAGTTTGGAGACGGCCTTATTGTAGCGCGGTTCGAAGAAGAGGAAGGGCTGGATAGGATACCTGGTACCATTTTCATCGGTTTCCACGAGACCTGCAAGAAGGGCCTGCAATTTTGCCATGGGCAAAGCAAAGGCCATCTCGTCGTCGGAGGCCATACCTATTTGCCTCTCGCCCCGGCCCGGCACCACATAAACGGCTTTGTTTGAAACAACCGGTTCGATCATCTCGCCGATACATGAAACGCCCGCGTATGCCCTGGATTCTATAACGCCACCTTCGGAATAGATCATGGATTGCGCCAGCCTGGCCAACAATGTAACGCAGTTGACCTCAGTCACGACCGCACCCGCCGGGACTACTACTGTTATGGTATCCCCCTTTAACAGCGCGGCCTGCCGCACACTCAAACCACGCGACGGCATGCCCAAGCCGGGCATACAGTGGGCCTGTCTCGACATCTTTGCCCCGCTCAGCACCACCGGCATCAAGTTCACACTTGAACCGACCTCGCTCAAATACTGCGGATGCTGCACTTTGGACACCAACACCACCCTCTACGCCATTGACGACCAGAGCGGCAACTGGACATGGACAACCACCGGTCGCACCTATGCCTTGAACCTCACCGGCCGCTGGAATGCCGGTCTCCAAACACCACCCGCACCCGGCTATACCCCCTCTCTCCGCCAGGGCATGCTCTGGGCCTACACCGACTGTCTGGCCAAGAAGGGCCCCGTCCTGAAGAGCCCGGCTGACCAGTTCCTGATCGGCGCCGACCCGGTAACCGGCCGCAACCAGCAGATAGACCTGAGCTGGGAGCAGCTCTGCCTGAGCACCTGGTACCAGCTACAGGTTGCCAAGGATGCGGCCTTCAATCTCAGGATTAACCCCGATGTGGCGCATGGCGGTAACGGAGCCACAGTGATCAGTTCCGTGACCGGTTCCATTTTGCTTGAGATGGACGATGTCAATATGACTTCACCGGCTGCCTGGATAGCCCCGGGCGCGCTGCCTGAAGCCGGCGCCATCTACTACTGGAGGATTCGCTCCGCGAAATCAGCTACCAAGCAGATCGCCGCCAGCCCGTGGTCTGAGGCGCGCTCATTCACCGTGAAGGCAGGCTTCATCGTCAACACACCATACTACGGTGTTCAATTGCTCTCACCTAACAACGGTTGCACCGGCTGCCGGACGAAACCGCTGGCCTTCTCCTGGAGCCCCTGGAAAGAGGCCACCAAGTACCAGTTCGACCTCGCCAAGGATCCTGAGTTCAAGACGCTGGTTGTAACCGCCACCACCACCACCACCGGTTATGAATATCAGAACGCCCTGGAATACAGCAGCAACTACTTCTGGCGCGTGAAGGCCATCGAGGTCAACGGCCAGAATATCCCGAGCGACTGGTCAGCTACCTTCAGCCTGACCACCGCAGCCGTACCGGCTATACCTCCACCACCTGCGCAGGAAACCGCAATTCCAATATGGGTCTGGGTACTGATCGCCGTCGGCACTGTACTGGTGATTGCTGTGCTGTTCCTGGTTTTCAAGACGCGCAGGTTTTAAGAAAATATCATAAATATGGAGAGGCCACCTTATTTAAGGTGGCCTCCCTTGTTTTATGCGCATCTGCTGCTGAAGGTTATCCTCGGCTCACGCATAGTTTCAACAATCGCTTTTGAATAAATAACCAAACCATGACAAAATATGCGTGCCTGCGTGACAGATGATAAATAGTAATGCAGAAAAAACAGCATGTTGAAAAACACCCAATCAAAACCCATTAACCACGCTAAGGCTAAAGAGCATTCCATAATGCTGGGGCTTATATTGGGAATATTCGGGCTTGTCACCGGCATCATCGCTGCTGTTATCGCTAACTCCCTGACACTGGAATCTGAGATACTCAAGAATATCGGGCTGGTGACGGCTGTTTTCTTATCCTACCTGAGCATAAGGAAGGTCAACCGCGGGCGGACTGAGGGTTATAACTACGGTTACGGTAAACTGGAGAGCGTCTCAGGTTTGATCGTGGCCGTGGTGCTGGTCATATCACTGATTATTGTCATCGGTCATACAATTGAGAGATTTCAGCACCCGGTGGAGCTGCATTCAGGCGGCCTCGACCTCGCGATAGTTTTTTCGGCTGTTGCACTGTTGACCAGCGCCTGGCTATGGAGGCATGACCATCACCTTTCCAGTGAAGAATATTCCCCGGTACTGGAATCGCTGTGGAGGATGTACCGTTTTAAAACTGTAGCTTCAATCCTGGTCATAGCTTCACTGGGACTGAGCGCCATATTCAGTGATCAGCCCTGGGTCTCATACGTTGACCCCCTGGGCTCCGTGTTAATCGGTCTCTTTATTGTACAGTCCATCTATAATATCAGCGCCATGTCTGTGTACGACTTATTAGACCGTGCGCTGGAAGAGTCGCTGCAATTAATCATACTGCGTGAATTAGCCGGCTATTTTGACGAATATGAAGCCATCCATGGTATCCGGTCGCGAAGGTCAGGCGCCAATGTGTATGTGGAGATATTCCTGGAATTCGACGGGGAGAGGAAAATGGCCGAAGTTCAGGCGGTGATTAGTTCTATAAAGGCTAACCTGGAGAAGAAAATCCACGGCAGTGAGATCGTGGTTTCACCTGCGACAGCAGATGTCGCCTGATCCCGGCGGGATAGTTGAGAGTTTGCATAGTAAACAGTGAAAAATATGGCTAAACAGATAATGACGTTAGAAACTGCCGTTCTTGACGATATACCCCGCATTATAGAATTTGTCGTCAGTTGGCTGGAACGCCGTGGGCTTGGAAAATACTCCTTTCCGCTGGAGACGGCGGTGGATGAAGCAAGCACCAACGTTATAAAACATGCTTACGGAGGGAAGGGGGGGTTTTTCGAGATATCATGTGACATTCAAGGCAAAGATATAGTTATCAGTATCAAGGACCGTGGAAAACCCTTCGATCCAGGCTCAGTTCCACAGCCGGATGTTAATGCCGACCTGGAGAACAGGAAAATAGGTGGACTGGGAATATACATAATGAAGAAGATGATGGACGAAGTAAAGTATAGTTTCGATGTAAAGCAAGGAAACAGGCTGGAAATGCGAAAAACGATGGGATCGGCCGGTGGATCCTTGCCTAACCGATGATAATATCGTTGAGTGCCCGCTCTGGAAGGTGGTGAATGCCCTGTCCTGTCAATATTTAGCGTCTACGCGTGTTTGAGGGCGACACTTTCAAGGACGTTGGCCACGTCCTCGCACATATCCGTCGCGCTCTCCATGTGCTCGTAAATCTCGCGCCATTTAATGATATCGGCAATGTCCGAATCGTCCTCAAAAAGTTCCGTCAGGGCGGTGCGGTAAATGGTATCGGCCAGGTTCTCCAGCCGGTTTATCTCCACGCAACTATTCAAGATTTTCTCAAGGTTCGAATTGTGCCGGCGCAGGCTGGGCATCACATTCTCAACTTCCGTGGTGATCTGGACAAGTATGTCTGCCAGTTCCCGGGCGCGTTTGCCAGGAGTTTTGACCTTGTAAAGAACCATGGTATCGGCCGACGATTGAATGAGATCTGTGACATCGTCCAGGGAGTGTGCCAGCAGGCCGATATCTTCGCGGTCAAAAGGAGTGATAAAAGAGCGGTTCAACTGGAACATTATCTCGTGTGTAATGGTATCGCCCTGGTGTTCTATCTTGGTCATTTCCTCCAATTTCTCATCAAAACATTCCCAGCTGTAGATCATATCCTTGAGGCTTTCGGCTGCCCTTACCATGTTCTTGGCGCTGACCTCGAAAAGGTCAAAGAACTTATCATCGCGGGGCATCAAGTTGAACTTAAACATAACTGACGGAAAAATTATAACACAGTCGCAAGCTGATTGACATCAAGCAACGGGCGGCTTATCCTATCAATACTTTGGAGAGGAGGGGTATTTATAAAATGTCTGAAATTTGCTGGTTGTCTGCAGTCGAACTTATTGATGCTTATAAAAAGAAGAAGTTCTCGCCGGTGGAAGTGGTGCAGTCTCAGCTAGAACGAATTGCCAGGATTAATCCTAAGTTGAATGCCTTCGTTACCCTTGTAGCGGATCTCGCCCTGATCGCAGCACGTGAATCCGCCAAAAGATACCAGGATGGAGTACCGGGGGCGCTTGATGGTGTGCCGGTAGCTATTAAGGATAATACGTTTACAAAGGGGATAAGGACCACCGACGGCTCAAAGCTTTATGAGGATTTTGTACCCGACGAGGATGCGGTACTGGTTTCAAGGCTGAAGGATGCCGGTGCGATCATCCTCGGCAAAACCAACCTGCCTGAATTCGGCCTGGTTGGCATTACGGATAATGTCCTCTTTGGCAAAACACTCAACCCATGGAATTTAAGCAGGACGTCTGGCGGTTCAAGTGGAGGCTCAGCGGCAGCGGTTGCTGCCGGACTGTGCCCGATTGCGCAGGGCAATGATGGCGGCGGATCGATACGCATTCCTTCCAGCTTCTGTGGTATCTTTGGTCTGAAGCCCACCTATGGGAGGGTGCCTTATTACCCGCATATTCCGGGCTGGGAGACAATTAACCACGAAGGACCCATAACCCGTACGGTAGAGGATGCGGCGCTCATGCTGGATGTAATGGCCGGGCCATCTATCTACGACCAGAATTCATTACCTGAATACCCCGGCAAGTTCCGGGAGGATATGAAAGGAAATATCCGCGGCATGCGTATCGCTTACTCCTCGGATTTGGGCGCCGGCTTACCCGTCGACCGGGAGGTGCTGGAGATGACCATGAAAGCTGCCTTTAGCTTCCGGGAGATGGGCTGCCATGTGGATGAAATTAAGCCGGGCTGGATCAGTATGGAAGGAGCGTTCCTGACCACGGTGCTATCGGAAACATATACCGCGTTATTCAGCCAGATGGAAAAGTATAAGAGCGTTGCTTACCCGCCTTACCTGCCTTTCATGGATTTTGCAGGGACCTTTACTAACCGCGACTTGATCCAGGTACAGTTTGACCGCCAGAAGCTTACCTGTCAGGCAGCTGAGGTGTTTGAAAAATATGACCTGCTTCTCACGCCCACCACCGCGGTTACCGCTTTCGAGGCAGGGCCACTGGGGCCGGCAAAAATCAATGGCCATGAGGGCAGCCCGAGCAACTGGGTCAGCTTCACATTCACATTTAATTTCCTCGGTCAGCCGGCAGCTTCAATTCCCTGCGGGTTCAATTCGGAGGGGTTGCCTGTCGGCCTGCAGATCGTCGGCAGGCGGTTTGACGAAGCGCTGGTATTGCGCGCTGCCGCGGCTTATGAAAAAGCGCACCCGTGGGCCCATAAAAAACCCGAACTATAGAAATATAACACGCAAATTTCCAGCGTGAGCAAAACAGGGAACAGCGTTTGGCGCCGGTTTATTGGCGCGGCTTATAGGGCAGGTTTACTCGAGCAGGAAGAGATAACGGACTATTATCTTATGGAATACACGCTGGGCATTGACCTGGGGACAACAGGCGTTAAAGTCCTCCTTGTCTCGGAAAAGGGTGAAGTTGTCGCATCAGGCAACGGGGAGTACCCGCTGCTTATGCCCAGGCCTAACTGGGCCGAGCAGGATGCTGAAGCCTGGTGGGATGCGACGGTTTCAGCCGTGAAAAGTTGCCTGGCAGAAGCCTGCGCATCCGTGGGGAAAGAGGTGAAGGTGGCCGGGATAGGGCTTTCCGGCCAGATGCACGGCTCGGTTTTTCTCGGTGATAAAGGGGAGGTTCTGCGGCCCGCCATCCTCTGGAATGATCAGAGGACCGTTGATCAGTGCCGGCAGATCACAGCTATGGTCGGCGCGGAAAGGCTGGTTGAGCTCACCTCCAACCGGGCGTTGACCGGCTTCACCGCGCCCAAGATATTGTGGCTTAAGCAAAACGAACCGCAATCGTATGCTAAGGTCAATAAAATCCTGTTGCCCAAGGACTATATACGCTACAGGCTGGCCGGTGTCTTTGCTACCGAGGTCTCCGACGCCTCGGGGACATTGCTTTTCAATGTCAGGGAACGCAAATGGTCCGGTGAAATGCTTGACGCGCTCGAAATCCCCGGTAACTGGCTGCCGGATTGTTTTGAATCCACTGTAGTCAGCAGCCGGGTTAGTGCGGACGCTGCCAGGCTAACCGGCCTCGACAGTGGTACGCCTATCGTGGGGGGTGGGGGAGACCAGGCGGCCGGGGCCGTGGGGAACGGCATAGTGAATACAGGTGTTGCGTCCTGTGTACTGGGAACCAGCGGCGTTGTTTTCTGGCATTGCGATACACCTGCTTACGATCCTCTGGCCAGGCTGCACTCATTCTGCCATGCTGTTCCCGGCAAGTGGCATATGATGGGAGTTACACTGGCTGCCGGGGGTTCACTGCGCTGGTTCCGCGATACCCTTTGCCAGGATATCAAAGCGGCTGCCCGAATAAAGGGTATCGATCCCTATGAAATAATTGGCGGCATGGCGCAGGAGATATCAGCGGGCGCGGAAGGATTGTTCTTCCTTCCCTACCTGGCGGGTGAGAGGACGCCCTATGCTGATGCCGATGCCAGGGGTGCTTTCCTGGGACTGTCGCTGCGCCATACCAGGGCACACATGGCACGGTCGGTGATGGAAGGGATAACCATGAGCCTCAAAGATTGCCTGGATTTAGGAAAGCAGAGCGGAGTGCAGGCGTCCCGCATATTCCTTTCCGGCGGAGGCGCCAGGAGCGCGTTCTGGCAACAGATGGCCGCCGATATATTTGAGATTGAAGTGGCGAGGGCGGGCAGCGACGAAGGCCCTGCCTACGGTGCAGCCTTGCTGGCGGCGACCGGCGTGGGAATACATGAGTCGATTCAAGCTGCGTGCGCAACATGCATCAGGGTAAAAGACACTGCGAAGCCCAATTCAGCGGAAGTTGACAGGTACAGGCGCCTCTACGGGATATATCGTACGCTTTACCCTGCGCTAACGGGATTCTACAAGATGGACGCCTCGTTTATTAATGAATAGACCTGATGGCT
>JAPLHK010000106.1 GCA_026389715.1 Chloroflexota bacterium | reverse complement strand
CGTCCCTCAGCGTAGTATCGTAAAGCTTTACTTTTTTCATGCCTGTTCCGCAACCGCCCGTGCGATAAGCTTGCCCATCCCGGCTGTGCCTACCACCTTCATGCCCTTAGTCATGATATCTTTACTGCGGTATCCGCTGTTGAGCACCTGCAGCACCGCGCGCTCGACCGCCGCGGCCTCCTTCTTCAGCCCCAGGGAATAATGCAGCAGCATACCCGCGCTCAAGATGGTGGCTATGGGGTTGGCGATATCCATACCGGCGATATCGGGTGCGCTGCCGTGTATTGGCTCGTACAAACCGAATGCCTGTGATGTCTTATTAGCGGGTATGCCGGATAGGCTGGCTGAGGGCAGCATGCCCATCGAACCGGCCAGCATGGAAGCTTCATCGGTCAGTATATCGCCGAAGGTATTCTCAGTTACAATGACATCGAAATAGGCGGGATTCTGTATCAGGCGCATGGCGCAGGCATCCACCAGCATGTTGTCTAACTTCACGCGGGGATATTCAACGGCGATCTCGGCGGTTATCTGCCGCCAGAGCCGTGACGATTCCAGGACGTTGGCTTTATCCACCGAGGTCAGCTTCCTGCGTCGGGTCACGGCCAGCTCGCAGCCGACCCGCACGATGCGCTCGCTCTCCTGCTCTGTGTAGTACATGCTGTCCACGGCGCGCCTGCCCAACGCTGTGTTCCACCGCTTCTTGGGTTTGCCGAAATACAGGCCGCTGGTCAGTTCGCGTATAACCAGCAGGTCAACGCCGCGCACAACGGTGGGTTTGAGGCTGGTAGAGTTCTCCAGTACTTTGAACATCTTAACCGGGCGCAGGTTGGCGAAGAGGTCAAGCTCTTTCCTGAGCGCCAGCAGGCCGTCCTCCGGCCGAACTTTAGCGCTGGGATCGTCCCATTTGGGACCGCCTACCGCGCCCAGCAGGACGGCGTCCGACCTGCGGCACATGGCCAGAGTTGGCTCGGGAAGCGCCTCCCCGTATTTGTCGATGGCAATTCCGCCGACATGGCCTGTGCTGTAGTCAAAGCGGTGGCCGAAGTGCTTGCCCACCTCGTCCAGCACGCGCTGTGCTTCTTTAACGACGTCCGGTCCGACGCCGTCACCGGGCAGCACGGCTATCTTGAATTTCAAGCTATTTAGCTCCCGAAAGCTTCTTTTTGGTGTGCTCCACCAACCCGCCCGCCTGAACTATCTGCATCATAAATTCGGGGTAGGCCTTCGAGGTGAAGGTTTTGCCCGATGACAGGTTGGTTATGGAACCGGAGGCGAGGTCAACCTCCACCGTATCGCCGGCCTTGATGTCCTCCGCGGCCTCTTTGCATTCCAGCAGCGGCAGGCCGATGTTGATGGCGTTGCGGAAAAAGATGCGTGCAAAGCTTTTAGCGATGACGCAGGATATGCCCGACGCCTTGATAGCGACCGGCGCGTGCTCACGCGAGGAGCCGCAGCCGAAGTTGATGTCCGCGACGATGATATCGCCGTTTTTCACCCTGCTGACGAAACCGGCATCGATATCCTCCATGCAGTGCCTGGCCAGGTCGGCGGGCTCGACCAGGTTCAGGTGGCGCGCCGGTATGATGGCGTCCGTATCAATGTGTGAGCCGTATTTAAAGGCCTTACCTTTCAATGACATTACTTTATCTCCTCCGGGCCGGCGATCCTGCCCGCTATCGCGCTGGCGGCAGCCACGGCGGGGTTGGCTAAGTAGACTTCGGATTTTACATGGCCCATGCGGCCGACGAAATTGCGGTTGGTGGTCGAAACGCACCTCTCGCCCGCCGCCAGTATGCCCATGTAACCGCCTAAGCAGGGTCCGCAGGTCGGCGTGCTCACCGCGGCGCCCGCCCTGATGAAGGTCTCGATTAAGCCCTCTTTCAGGGCGTCCAAGTAAACCTGCTGAGAGCCCGGCAAAATGATGAGCCTGAGGTTCGGGTCAACCTTCCTGCCCTTGAGTATGCTTGCGGCTATGCGCAGGTCATCCATCCTGCCGTTGGTGCAGCTGCCTATGACCACCTGGTCGATGGCGATTGCGCCGGCCTGGCTGATGGGTTTGGTATTGGATGGCAGGTGCGGGAAGGCCACCTGCGGTTCGATCTTAGATGTGTCGTACTCGATTACCCGCGCGTATGCCGCATCCCGGTCCGGGCGGTACTCCGTATATTTACGAGACGTGCGCCCTTTGAGATAGCTGCGCGTTTTATCATCCACCTGGAAGAGGCCGGCTTTGCCGCCCGACTCGATGGCCATGTTGGACATGGTGAAGCGGCCGTCCATGCCCAGCTTGGCTACGGCCTCCCCGTGGAATTCCAGGGCGGAATAAAGCGCTCCGTCCACCCCGATATCCCCGATCAAGTAGAGTATCAGGTCCTTGCCGCCCACCCATTTGCCCGGCTTGCCGTGAAAGACGAATTTGATAGTAGGGGGTACCTTCATCCAGATCTCGCCGGTGGCCATGGCGATGGCGATATCGGTGGAGCCCATGCCGGTGGCGAAGGCCCCCAGCGCGCCGTAGGTGCAGGTGTGCGAATCGGCGCCCACCACGACCTCGCCGGGCAGCACCAGTCCCTTTTCCGGTAGTATCACGTGCTCGATGCCCATCTCGCCCACCTCGAAATAGACCAGCTTGTGTTTACGGGCGAAGTCCCGCATCATTTTGGCCTGCTCGGCGGATTGTATATCCTTATTGGGGCAGAAGTGGTCGGGAACCATGACGATTTTTTTTGGGTCGAATACCCTGGCCACTCCCAGCCGCTCGAACTCCCTGATGGCTATGGGCGCCGTGATATCGTTGGATAGCACCAGGTCGGTCCTGACGCTCAGGAAGTCGCCGGCGCTGACGCTCGCCTTGCCCGAGTGGGCTGCTAGAATCTTCTCTGCCAGTGTCATTCTATTTCCATTATCCCTTGACCCGGGGAATCAACAATACCAGTAGCGTAACCAGGGCCGCCGCCGCGGCGATTATATAGAGGCCGGCTCCCGCGGCGATGCCGATGGCGGCAGTGATCCAGATGCTGGCTGCCGTGGTGATGCCCATCACCTTGTCCCCACGCATGCCGCGGAAGATGACACCGGCGCCTATGAAGCCGATGCCGGTAACTATCCCGGCCGCTATCCTGGACGGGTCGGCTGCGCTGCCGAACCCGTATATGGAAACAACCGTAAATAAAGCTGAGCCCATAGCGATAAGTATATGCGTGCGCAGGCCGGCCGGCTTGCCCGCTTTCTCGCGCTGGAAGCCGATGATGGCGCCCAGTACCGCGGCCAGCAATAAACGCAACACGGATTCTAATTCAGGGCTCATCGATATCCACCTTCCTGCGGTACTGCCTGGTAACCAGCAGCCTGTTCAGCGCGTTCATGTAGGCCTTGGCACTGGAAACGATGATATCTGTATCTGAGCCGCGGCCTGTATAGGTGATGCCACCGCTCTCGATGCGTATCAGCACCTCGCCCAGTGCGTCGATGCCCTCGGTGATGGACGAAACGCTGAATTCCGTGAGCGTATTGGGCACGCGCACGATGCGGTTGATGGCTTTGTAAACGGCGTCCACCGGCCCGGTGCCCAGGGCGGCGTCTTCCAAAATCTCCTTGTTCGGCCCGGTCAGCCGGACCGTCGCCGTAGGTATGCTGTGATTGCCGCAGGATACGCCGACATGCTCAAGGTGATAGACCTCGGTGGCGGTGCGCAGCTCCTCGCCGATCAGGGACTGTATGTCGCGGTCGGTTATTTCCTTCTTCTTGTCGGCCAGCTCTTTGAAGGCCTTGAAGGCGTGGTTAAGGGCAGACTCATCCAGCGAGAAGCCCAGTTCCAGCAGCCGTTCCTTGAAAGCGTGCCGCCCGCTGAGCTTGCCCAGCACCAGCGCGCTGGCCGGCACACCCACTGACCGGGGATCCATTATCTCGTAAGTATTGGCCTTCTTGATAATGCCGTCCTGGTGGATGCCGGACTGGTGGCGGAAGGCATTGGCCCCCACGATGGCCTTATTTTGAGGCACGATGAAACCGGTGAGTTCGCTGACCATACGGCTGGTCT
>JAPLHK010000071.1 GCA_026389715.1 Chloroflexota bacterium | reverse complement strand
GCGGGCCCCGTGCGATTGCAAATGCCATTTATAACGCAATTGGTGTAAGGATAGATGACATTCCAATTACCCCGGACAAAATATTAAAAGCACTGGGAAGGATTTAAATAAAATGGCTGCTTTAAGATCGTTTAAACATCAGAATGTCACTTCCCTTGAAGAAGCAAGCAATTTGCTGGGCAAGTATGGAACGAGGGCAGTCGCAATTGCAGGTGGCACTGACTTGCTGGGAGTACTGAAGGATAATGTACGTCCTGAATACCCCGAGTTATTGGTTAATATCAAGACCATCCCGGGACTGGACTATATTAAGGAAGACAATACAGGGCTGAGGATAGGGGCGCTGACCCGGTTGCATGCCATCGAAAAAAGTGAAATCGTAAAGAAGAAATACAAATTATTGTCGATGGCAGCGCACAGTGTTGCTACGCCGCATGTCAGAAACATGGGAACAATAGCAGGCAATATCTGTCAGGAACCAAGGTGTTGGTACTATCGCAATCCGGAGTGCATATTCCACTGTCTGAGAAAGGGCGGCAAAACTTGCAACGCTTTTACCGGAGAGAACCGCTATCATTCCATCTTTGGCGCGGCAAAAGTGTCACCAACTCCCTGCTCGGTGGAGTGCCCGGGTAAGGTTGATATACCTTCTTATTTTAGCCTTATACGAGACAAAAAAATAGATAAGGCAGCGGGAACATTACTTGCGTGCAATCCGATGCCAGCTATAACGGGGCGGGTCTGTCCGCATTTCTGCGAGACAAAATGCAACCGCAATGAATTTGATGAAGCCGTTTCTATAAGAAATATAGAGCGGTATATAGGTGACTACATTTTGGATAATGTAGCGGCAATAATGCATCCGCCCCAAAAAGAAAATGGAAAGAACGTGGCAGTGGTGGGTGCAGGACCGGCTGGTCTATCTGTTGCATACTATCTTAGGCAAGCGGGCTACGCTGTTACAGTTTTCGATAAACTGAAAGAAGCAGGTGGTATGCTGATGTACGCTATTCCGGCTTACCGTCTACCTAAAGACCTGGTACGTAGACAGGTAAAAGCTCTGCAAAGCACAGGTATTAAATTCAGACTTCAGGTTGACGTCGGCAAAGATGTAACACTGGAAGATATAAGAAAGGATTTTAATGCGGTATTCCTGGCAACTGGAGGATGGGGGCAGAGGTCATTGGGTATTAAGGATGAAAGACTGCTAATATCCGGGCTGGATTGGCTTACAGAAGTGAACTCAGGCTTGAGAAAGGCACCGGGTAAAGAGGTTTTGGTTATTGGAGGTGGGAATGTGGCGGTGGATGTGGCAATAACGGCAAGGCGGCTAGGCGCCACAAACGTTACCATAGCTTGTTTGGAATGCCGCGAAGAAATGCCGGCCATTGCTTCAGAGATAGAGCAAGCCTTGGCCGAAGGTATTCAGCTCATGCCTTCATGGGGTCCTGATCAATTACTCCAGGGAAATAATCGTATTAAAGGCATGCAGTTGGTACGCTGTACTTCGGTGTTTGATGCAGAGGGTCACTTTGCACCGGCTTTTGATAGTTCCACCAGAACCACGGTATATGCCGATGCAATTATACTTGCTATCGGGCAGCGAACAGATTTGTCATTCATTGGCTCATCACTCAGGACGGAGCGCGGTTTGATAACGGTCGATCAGGATACACAAGAGACAAATACTGCTGGTGTTTATGCGGGTGGGGATATTGCCATCGGACCGGCATCGGTGATTCAGGCTATGGCCGCCGGAAGACGGGCAGCCGCTTCAATTGATTTATACCTAATGAAGAAGCGAATCCACAAAAATAGTCAAAAAGTAACTATGCCAAAATTCAACGCAGATTACTTGGTCAAAATGGCTGAAGGTAAAACTACTATTTTGCCCGTATCTAGCAGGGGCATCGATATAGAAGATACTGTCGGCTTTAATTTAAGTGAAATGGAGCATGAGGCCAACCGTTGTTTCAACTGTGGCTGCGTGGCTGTCAATGCCTCGGATATAGCTCCGGCTTTAATAGCACTAGATGCAAAAATCAAAACAACCAGACGCATTCTTACCGCAGAGGGCTTTTTTTCTGCCGGGATCATGAAAACTAGCCAACTCGAAGTGGGAGAATTGGTAGTGGAAATACAGATACCCAAACCAACATTGGGCAGTCAACAAGGTTTCATTAAATTTGCACAAAGGAACTCCCATGATTTCCCAGTGGTGAGCGTGGCCGCTGTTTTAAGCATGAATGCGGATAGGGTGGATGCAGTCAGAATAGTCTTAGGAGCTGTAGCTCCTGTCCCCCTGAGGATAAAAGATGTCGAAGACTTTATGAAAGGGGAAAATTTGAATAAAAAGTCGGCGGCGACCGCCGGTAATATAGCGGGAAAGCATACTCTACCCCTAGCAAAAAACAAATACAAAGTGCAAGTGGCTAAAGCGCTCGTGGAAAAGGTAATTCTGGCGCTATGTGAGCGCGCACGGAAAGGCAATATCTCAGCAAAGATGTAAGATGTGCAAAAACAAATAACCTTTTTGATTATTAAACGATAAGATCGAGGTGAAGCTAAATAGCAAACCAAAAATTAACCAAAATTAGAATTTCGAAGAAAGTATTGCGCAATAACCGAAGAAATAGTGTCAATCGTGAAATGAATCTGGCGTCCCTGGGGGGATTCGAACCCACGACCCGCTGCTTAGAAGGCAGCCGCTCTATCCACTGAGCTACAAGGACGTACTTAAGCTTCTTCAACAGGCGCTGATGAAGAGATAGGATTTTCCGGTTAAACGGCTGCCTTTTTGGGAGTCTCTGTTTCTTTGGGGACCGTCACTTCCTTAGTGGTCTCAGGAATCTTGGCTGGCAACTGCGATTCCCCAGGGCTGCGGCTATCCGTAACATAAAACCCCGAACCTTTGAAAATTATAGGAACGGGCATAAAACGGCGCTTCGCTTTACTCTTGCATTTCGGGCAGGGAGCTACGTTTTCATCGTCGAATCCCTGGCGCAGCTCAAAATTTGAATTGCATTTTGAGCAAACATATTGATATATGGGCATCTATTCCTCTAATACTTCTTTGACTTAAAATTTAGCAATCACCTGAGGCGATTGCTAATGTTGTATTTTACCCATCTTTGGGAACTCAGTCAAGCGGAACAGGAGGCTGACTTGGATCGCTTCCCAGCTATGTATTGCTGTGCTATACTATGCAACTGTCCGGGTATCATATTCTTACGGGCTCGTAGCTCAGGGGTAGAGCGGGCGGCTCATAACCGATTGGTCGCAGGTTCGAAACCTGCCGAGCCCACCATTTCTTATCTCTCCTTTAAATAGCTGAAGGCCGATTTGGCTGCCGTAGCGCCGTCGCCCACCGCAGTGGCAACCTGGCGTGGTGAATTCTTCCTGATATCACCGGCGGTAAAGATGCCGGGCACGCTGGTATGCATCATTTCATTGGAGACGACATTTCCGGCCTCATCGAGCTCAAGGAAACCTTTGAACAGGTCGTTGTTGGGTATCAACCCAATGGCCACAAAAACCCCCGATACATTAAGACCGGACGTGCTGCCGGTTTTAACGTCCTGGATGATTACTTTTTCGAGCTTTTCCTGGCCTTCAAGTTTAGAGACTATCGAGTTCCAGATAAATTTTATCCGTTCCGAGGAGAATGCTGCGCGTTGAACTATCTCGCTTGCCCTCAGTTGGTCCCTCCTGTGGATGACATAAACAGTTTTGCAGTGCTGGCTTAATTCAAGTGCGTCGCTGACGGCTGTATCCCCACCGCCAACTACGGCTACATCAAGATTCTTAAAGAGAAAACCGTCGCAGGTAGCGCAGTAGGAAATCCCCCGGCCGTTCAGCCGCTCCTCGCCGTCAATGCCCATTTTACGGTAATTCGACCCGGTCGCAATAATCACGGCTTTAGCCGAAATGGTTTCGTCATCAACGGTTAGATCGAAGCCATTACCGCTGGTTTTAATACCGCTGACCTCAGCTGTCTCTGCACGCAAACCGAATTTGGAAGCCTGGTCATACATCATTTGCCCCAGATCCATGCCGGACACGCCGCCGGGAAAGCCGGGATAGTTCTGTATCTCGCCCGCATTGATGATCTGCCCGCCGAAAAGACCACGCTCAATCAGCATCGTGCTGAGTCCGTACCTCGACGCATATAAACCGGCGGTCAGACCGGCCGGGCCCCCGCCGATAATAACTACTTCATATTCCTTCATTACTGTCACCTCAATTAACAGTTGACATAATTATTTACGGCTATGGTATTTTTGATATACCTCTTTCAGGTGCCTGTTGGTTACGTGGGTATAGACCTGGGTCGTACGTATGCTTTCGTGTCCCAGCATCTCCTGGACGGAGCGCAAATCGGCCCCCTGGATCAGTAAATCGGTGGCAAAAGAATGCCGGAGAGTATGGGGATGGGCATCGAAGGGCAAACCGCATTTCTTGGAGTATTTTCTGACAATCCTCTCCACCGACCTCGGGGTCAAGCGCATCTTCTCCCCCTGTTTGGCTTCTGACCTGTCACGGCTGTAGCGGATAAAGAGCGGCCGGTAGCTGTCCTGACGTACAGCTAAATACCTTTTTATCCACTCTGCAGCAGTATCGGAAACAAAGACCAGCCTTACCTTACTACCTTTGCCCTTAACACTGAATTCCCGCGTTTCTAGGTTGATCTGATCCCGGTTCAATTTGGTAAGCTCGGAAACACGCAATCCGGTGCTGAAAAACAACTCAAGGATTACCTTGTCTCGCAAACCTATTTCGTTAGATATCTCGGGACTGTTCAGCAAACGTGTCAATTGCTCTGTGTTTAAGAACTCGATAACGCGGGAGTCGTTCCTGGGAAGGTCAATTTTATCGGGATTTAAAACGGGTATGTCCCGGCGGGTGATAAGGTAACGGAGGAAAGAGCGCAGGGCGATTACGTGGTAAGTCTGCGTTGCTTTTTTTAATAAAGAATTGTTTTTATCCCTTAAATTGGCAAGGTAGATACGGAACTGGCCGATTAACTCAATATTTATATTTGCGTGCAGGAGGGGAACAGGTTTATTTTCCATCCAGGAAAGAAATCTGGATAAATAATGCCGGTAGTTGCGAACCGTTAAAACCGATAAGGATTTTTCAACAACTAAGTATTCAAGGAAATCATCGACCAGAATATGCAGTTCAGATTTGTTGGGCGCTTGCATAGTTACATTATAATACCAACTCTCAATAACGTAAAAGTGACAGTGTCCGACATGGTAACCAGTAGTTAAATATAATATTAACCATTTACTACCCCGCCCTCGTCCTTACCAATTGCGAGTTTTTCGCCAATTTTCTCTAACAATTTATCAAGGTTCCAATTCTTCAACGCGGAGGTAATAACGGTGGCCTCCGGCGGAGATTTTATTAATATGGAGATATCCTGCGCCTCTTCGATACTCTCCACTACCCGGTCAATTTTGTTTATCACTGTTATCCTGGGTTTCCCGTCCAATTTCAACTGTGCCAGTATCTTTTCCACGGTCTGGCACTGGTTGACCGCGTCAGGGCTGGTTATGTCAACAACGTGCAGCAAAAGGTCAGCCTCGTCCAACTCCTCGAGAGTTGCATGAAAGGCGGCCACGATCAAGGGCGGCAGCTTGTGAATGAAACCGACTGTATCAGTGACCAGGATATTCCTGCCTCCGGGCAGCCGCAGTTTCTTGGTAATTGGGTCCAGTGTGGAGAATAATTTGTTTTCGACCAGCACCCCCGCCTTACAAAGTGTATTTAGCAGGGTGCTTTTACCGGCGTTGGTGTACCCCACCAGCGCTACCAGTGGTGTGCCCGACTGCTCCCTTTTGCGCCGGTACAACTCCCGGTGTTTCCTTACCGCTTCAATCTGTTTCTTGATGCTGGTTATCTTATTCCTGATCAGCCGCCTGTCTGTTTCAATCTGCGATTCCCCCGGTCCCCTGGTACCTATCCCGCCGCCCAGCCTCTCCAGATGGCTCCATTGTCCCGCCAACCGCGGCAACAGGTATTCATGCTGGGCAAGTTCCACCTGAAGCTTGCCTTCGCTGGTGCGCGCGCTGCGCGCGAAGATATCAAGTATCAGTGCAGTCCTGTCGATCACCTTGACTCCCAGCGCGGTTTCCAGGTTTTCCTGCTGTTTCGGCCTCAATTCATCATTGAATATGGCAGTGTCATAGTCCAATTCGTCCTTCAAACTCAGCAGCTCTTCTATCTTGCCTGCGCCCAAATAGTGGGAATGAGAAGGTCTTTCAAGGTTCTGTACCATCCTGCCGACTACTTCGGCCCCCGCTGTTTTGGCTAATTGGCCAAGTTCATCAAGCGAGGCTTCTATCGACCAGTTCCCGCGTTCCCCCTTCATCCCCACGCCCACCAGGATAGCCCGCTCCTTTTTTTCAGCCGTGTTGATCAAGTCTTTGGTCATAGCACTTTATGTAATGCAGCTATTGGCTTTTCAGGGCCAACAGCCGCTTTATCGCTTCATCGAACCTTTCGTCCGGCTGAGTGATGGAAAGCCGGACATAGCCCTCGCCTGATTTTCCGTAACCGGTGCCCGGCGTCACCGCAACCGAGGCCTTTTCCAGCAGCTCGGCAACATATTTTACCGACGAATAGCCTTCGGGAACTTTCGCCCAAATATAGAAACCGGCCTTTGGCCTGGTTACCTTCAAGCCGATGTCCTCCAGGGCGCTGACCAGCCTGTCCCTGCGCTTCTGGTATTTGCCGTTCCTTGCCGCGATGTCTTCCTGGTTGCCGGTCAAAGCTTCCACCGCCGCAAGCTGGATGGCCTGAGGTATGCCGGAGTCTATGTTTGATTTGAACCGGAATAAGGCATCAATCATTTTGCTATTGCCCACAGCCATCCCTATCCTCCAACCCGTCATGTTATATGTCTTGGATAGTGAGTGGAACTCAATCCCTACATCCTTAGCCCCGTTGATTTCCAGAAAACTGTGAGGCCTGTAACCCTCGAAGGCCACCTCGGTATAGGGCGCGTCATGGCAGACGGCTATATCGTGTTTTTTAGCAAACCACACCACTTTTTCAAAGAAATCCAGCCCTGCAACCGCCCCGGTTGGGTTATTGGGATAACAAATCCATAGCACCTTTGACTTCTTTAAAATAATCTCAGGTATAGCATCCAAATCCGGCAGAAAGCCGTTTCTTTCCAGTAGCGGCATATAATATATCTCTCCGCCGGCCAGGAGTGTACTGACCGAGTACACGGGATATCCCGGGTCAGGAACCAGCGCGACGTCTCCCAGGTCCAGCATGCAGAATGACATGTGCCCGATCCCCTCCTTGGACCCAATCAGGGGCAGCACTTCAGACGTCGGTTTCCACTCAAGCGAGACACCAAATCGCTTATCATACCAATCAGCTATGGCTTTGCACAGTTCGGGCAAACCATAAGTCTCGGGATAGCGGTGGTTTGCCGGATCATAAGCAGCCTTGCAGAGGCTGTCAATGATATGTGCAGGGGTAGGCAAATCGGGATCACCGATAGCAAAACTGATTACATCCAGCCCCTTGGCCCGCTGCTCGGCAATTTTCCGGTTAATCTCCACAAATAAGTAAGGCGGTATCTTGTCCAATCTTTTCGATAAATGCATTGTCGGTACTCCCCGGTAATTAACTTATCTCCATATATATTTCAGGGTAAATCGGCCGATTTGCCCGTCAGCAATCCTATGCTCTCCTGTCCCTTGCTGACCGGCCAGTCATTCCTGGCATTGTAATAAAGATACCATTTGCTCCGTTTTTCCGAATACTTGACGTCACAGGCATATATATGGCTGCGGCGCCATCCGCTCGAAGGTTTAAGCACCGGTTCCCTGACCAGCCTTTGCCATGTAAGCCCGTCCCCAGACTGCAGCACAATAATAGCTGAACCGCTCTGTTGCTTCTGTTCGTCCCAGTATATACCGTTCTCAAATCCGACAAAGCCATCATCGCACTGCAGCACCTTGATAGACCCGCAACTGAGGTTGCACCAGGGGTCCTGGCTGTTGACAGTTATCAGCGGCTTACCACTTACCCGGTATGGACCGGCGATAGATTCGGAACCGGCCACCCCGATGGAATCGGGCTCGTTGAATCCGCAGTCTTTTATGTAAACTAACGAAGCGCTGAAATAGAGGAGGTATTGGTTCCCGGTCTTTACCAGGCACGGGTTGCTCACCGATCTATTACCCTGGCTTTGCTGCCAGTCCAACTCGGGACGGATCAATATTTCCTCGTTACCCCATTTCTTAAGGTCTTTGGACTTCCTGATGGCTATTTCCGAATACCACTTCCTGCCCTTTATCCATGAAAGAACCAGTGAAAGCGGCCGGTATTTCTCGTATAGCAGATAATATGTACAGCCCTCAAAATATAAATACGGCCGCATGGCATTGGAAATCGCTATGCCACGGTCTTTCCAGGCTGCCCCGTCGGGTGATGTGAAATGATGTATGCCCCATACGGAATGCGCGAATAAATGCCAGTTATTGTCCGGCGAGTTCTCGGGAAAACAGAACGTTGGATCGGCCAGCACAGGCGATAGCAACGGATGGCCTATGATATAATCGGCGGAGAAGTCGCTCCACACAATAGCCCCAACATCTTTAATTTTCATACTCTCACCCATAAAATGCGCATTCACTAATACGTAACCTGACTGCTGCTTTTACGCTTTCAGAAATGAGTCTATAGTATAGTTGATTTTCTCATCGACGGCATCAGCGGTATCAAACCATTTTATCCTTTCATCGTTGAGACGGAACCAGGCAAATTGATTGCGGGCGAAGCGGTGCGTCTCGTACTNNNNTGTTTTTTTTATTTAATTTCCTGGACAGCTTCACCCAGTGATGCGCTGCCCCTCAAGTAACCTGATATCTGCTGGTAACCGAGACTGGACATGGACGGCAGTTCAGGCGCATATCCCATATTTATCAACCCCTTTACCTCTTCTACCAATCCGCCTGCCATCATCCGGTCCGTCCGCCGGTTGATGCGGTCATATAGGCGGTCCCTACTACATGTTAAGCCGATAATTTGGACCGGGTAATCATGGCCTTTTTTCGTCTGCAATGCAGAAGGTTTGTCGCCTGTCTTTGCATATATCTCCAGTGCCCTGATAATGCGCCGGAGGTTGCCGGACAGCATTTTTTGAGCGGCGGCAGGATCTATACTTTTCAATTGTTGATATAGAAAACCGCTGCCCTTCTCCTCTGCAATTGCAGCCATGCGTTTTCGGAACTCAAGGTCTGGCGCCACCTCGGGAATCTGCCAGTTTTCAATCACCGACCACACATATTGGCCGCTGCCTCCAACCAATACCGGTATCTTATTATGCTCCTGCACCCCGGCGATAGCCGCCGACGCCGATTTACAGTAAAGTGAAAGGCTGTATGGCTGATCCGGCTCTATTATGTTTGATCTCGGCAGCAGACGGCTTGGCAGTCCCGATGTCCATATACCGGTAGATCTGGCGGCTGTCGGAATTGATTACTTCGCCGTTAATCTGCTGTGCTACGGAAAGCCCCAGGGAACTCTTCCCCACCCCCGTAGGGCCCACGATGGCAATCAGGCACTTCATGATTGCTGTTTGATCTTTTCTGTCTGCCGGACTATTTCCACGAAATCCGCCGCTTTCAGGCTGGCGCCGCCCACCAGAGCGCCGTCGATTTGCGTCTCTTTTATAAATTCGGCTACATTGGATACGTTTACGCTTCCTCCGTAAAGGATGCGTATTTCATCGGCATTTTCGCCTCCCCACAATTCAGCTATGGTACGGCGTATTAAACCTATGGTCTGCCCGGCCTGCGCCCCGCTAGCCGCTCTGCCGGTCCCGATCGCCCAGATGGGCTCATAGGCGATGACTAAGGACTTTTCAACCGCTATATCTTTTAGCCCGTCCCTGACCTGGCGGGTTAAAATCTCACCTGTCTACCTGGCTTCATTTTGTTCAAGAGTTTCGCCTACGCAAAAAATGGGCGCTAAACCCGTCGCCAGTGCAGCCTTCATCTTGGCGTTGACCATTGCATCCGTCTCGAGGAAATATTGCCTGCGCTCAGAGTGACCTAATATTACATATTTGCACAGCCCCGCGATCATGCGGGCTGATATCTCGCCGGTATAAGCACCGCTTTCTTTGAAATAGACGTTTTGCGCCCCCAGGTGAATGGATGAACCCCTGACCAGGTCCTGGATGGGTTGAAGCGATACAAAGGGGGGGCAGAGCACCGTTTCCACGGATTTTAACTTTTCGAGATCGCCAAGCATGGCCCTGACCAGTGCAAGGCCTTCAGCAAGATTTGTATTCATTTTCCAGTTGCCGGCGATAAATGGTTTTCGCATATTACTCTGTTCCAATATATTCAGTAGGGATGGGCCTTCAGGCCCGTCCGTTTTCCGGCGCAGCTAAAGCAACGCCCCTACATGACTATTCATCCATCAATACTTCAACGCCAGGAAGGGTTTTTCCTTCCAGGAAGCTCATGCTGGCGCCACCGCCCGTGGAGACGTGCGTTATCTTAAACCCGAGGTGCATCTCGGTGATAATCTCAGCAGTAGACCCTCCTCCCACGACTGTGGTGGCGGATATGTTGGCCAGTAACTCTGCCATCGATTTGGTGCCGCGGGAGAATTGAGGGATTTCGTACACTCCCATCGGTCCATTCCAGAATACGGTCCGGCATTCCTTAAGTTTCTCGGTAAATAACTCGATTGTTTGCGGGCCGATATCGACAATAAATTTATTGGCTGGAACCATGGATATGGGGGCTATTGCGTACTTGGACAAATCGTTGATGGCATCTGCAACTATTACGTCTATGGGCAATAAAAGTTCAACATTATTCTTCTTGGCAGCTGCGATAAGCTGGTTGGCCAGCTCTTTTTTATCTTCTTCTACGCTGGACAGGCCCACTGCGTAATTCTGTGCCTTCAAGAAGGTCGCGGCCATGCCTCCGCCTATGAGCAGGATATTGACTTTATCCAGCATATTGTTTATCAGCTCGATCTTATCACTGACCTTGGCGCCGCCCAACAAGGCTGCAAAGGGGTGCTGCGCATTAGTTAACAGGTTGCCGAGTACGCGCAGTTCCTTTTCCAGTAATAATCCGGCGTAGGCGGGCAGCAATTTAGCCACTCCATAGGTTGAGGCATGAGCACGGTGCGCGGTACCAAATGCATCATCTACATATATATCGGCAAGTTCAGCCAGAGCTTTGGCGAAAGCCGGGTCATTATCTTCCTCACCGGGGTGAAAACGCAGGTTTTCCAGCAGCAACGTGTCACCATTTTTCAATTTCTCCACTGCACTGGTGACTTTTGGCCCGATGCTATCAGATACCGTATAGATCGGCAGGTTGGTCAATTGGGAAAGCCTTTCGGCAATCGGCGTCATGCGCAAAGAGGGGACAACCTGCCCATCCGGCCTGCCCAGGTGTGAACAAAGAATAACCTTTGCCCTGTATTCAACCAGGTACCAGATGGTCGGTAAGGCCGCAATAATACGGCTATCATCCATTATCTCGTTGGTTTTGGGATCAAGTGGTACGTTGAAATCAACCCTGACCAGCACCCTTTTTCCGGTCACTTCGATATCGCGGATACTCTTCTTCATAAGTAATAATCTCCTTGCGCGGCATTATTACCGTAATTTGCCATTCCAGTACCGGACAGGGCTTGAGTATATCCAATAGCGATTATTTGTTCAAGGGATGTTTTCAGCCCCCGCTATTTATTTTTAGGCTTATTAAGATTAAACTGTTATATAAGCTTCTCTTAAAGAAATTTGGAAAATGCAGATAAATCAGGAAAATAGCAGGAACCTGGTAATAGTCATATCCGGCCCATCCGGTGTGGGCAAAGACACGACCATAGCCCGCATAAAACAATCCGGCGTAAAATTTCATCATGTGACCACCGTCACTACCAGGGATAAGCGGCTCGGAGAAACTGACGGCAGAGATTATTTCTTTATCTCAAGGGATAAATTCAAGGAAAGGATAGGCAAGGATGAATTCCTTGAATATGCTGAGGTCTACGGCAACTACTATGGGGTGCCGAAAAGCCAGGTCAGGCAGGGTTTAAACGGAAAAATGGATGTTTTGATCAAGGTTGACGTACAGGGGGCGATCACATTAAAAAAGAAGATCCCCGATGCTGTATTCATTTTCCTGCTGCCGCCCTCGGCAGAGGACCTGCATCAGCGCATCAGGGAGCGTAAGGCTGACAAGGAAAAAGATGTCGGCCTGCGAATGAGGATGTTGACGGAAGAATTAAAGAGCCTGTCCATCTTCGATTACGCGGTGGTTAATCATAATAATGACCTGGACGAGACCGTCACTACAGTGAAAGCGATTATTACCGCGGAGAAATGCCGTGTGAAAAAGAGGGCCGTTAAGATATAAGCTTAGTTGTGACGGCCAACCGGTCCATCGAGAATATTGATAATCTCCCTTTCCCTTTTCTTCATCTTTTTAGCTTCTCCTGCGGTTTGATGATCGTAGCCCAACAAATGCAGGGCCCCATGTACCAGCAAGAGCGTTATCTCGTCTTCAACACTATGGCCAAGCGCCCGGGCCTGTGCTGCGGCCCGCGGGTATGAGATCATGATATCTCCGAACTTGCCGGGAACACCGGGTAGAGAAGGAAATTCAATCGAATCGCTGCTGTTCGATTGCTCCGTTAAATCAAAAGACAGCACGTCGGTAGGCCCGTCTATTCCCCGGTAGCGGCGGTTAAATCTATGGATATTTTCATCGTCTGTAATCACACAGTTGATTTCCATTGGCTCGGCGATATGCTCCTCGCCCAGCACAACGGTTATTATTGATTTCAGCCATTGCTTTTTATAGGGGAAAAGCAGGCTGCGTTTGATCGTGATATTGATAAGCTGATCAAGCCTTTTCATAGCAGGAAAATATTAGCATTTTGAGATGGGATGTACAATCATCTGCGTACCCGATTTGCTTGAAACTATAATTCAAACTGTGCTATATTTCAATGTGTTTTCTGGCTTGAAAATCCACGCTGGAGGGATCGCATAGTGGTCTAGTGCGGCCGCCTGCTAAGCGGTTGCCTCGGGAAACTGGGGTCATGGGTTCGAATCCCATTCCCTCCGCCAGCTTTAACCATCATTTTTACTCAGATACCAGCAGACTAGCTGTTTATATTATTAATTTTGCTCCGGTATAAAAAGCCCATATTTCCGTAACGCTGTAAGATGAAATATTATATTTGGACCATCGGTTGCCAGATGAACAGGGCGGAGTCCCTGGCGATGGCCAACCTGTTAAACCGCTTAGGCTTTGAGCAGGTGAAAAACGCCAGCCAGGCCGATATCGCCATCTTAAATACCTGTGTTGTGCGCCAGAATGCCGAAAACAAGGTTACCGGGATGCTGGGCTATATGAAGGGGATCAAGACCTTGAATCCAGCTTTACGCATCGTGGTTACAGGTTGCTTCGTGGAATCAGAGACAGCAGCAGTGAAGAAGGCCTTCCCCTATGTGGATTGCTTCTTTCCGGCCGGGATGTCCCGCCAGTTCGAGGACTGGCTGGCGGGCCAGTCGCTCTCCAGGAATTACCAGAGCAGCATTTCGCTGACCCCGGCCGGCAATCCGGTCGTCACGTATATACCGATAATCCAGGGCTGCAACAATTATTGTTCCTATTGCATTGTTCCTTACCGGCGCGGGCGGGAAAAGAGCCGGCCCCCCTCTGAGATACTGAACGAGGCAGCAGATGCCGTCGTTAATGGTGCGCGGGAGATAATCCTGCTGGGACAAAACGTCAATGCCTACGGGCATGACCTGGCTGGAGATATCGACTTGTGCCGCCTGCTCTACCGGCTTCATAACCTGCCAGGTTTACTCAGGATCAGGTTCCTCACCAATCATCCCAAAGATATGAGCAGTAACCTGATCGAGGCTATGGCTTCCCTGCCGAAGGTATGTCATCACGTTTGCCTGCCGTTGCAGGCGGGCGATGACCGGATTTTACAAGCTATGAACCGTAATTATAACTTTGACCAGTACCGGTCGCTTGTCCATGCAATGAGAAATCAGGTGCCCGAGATTGCAATCAGCACGGACCTGATAGTCGGTTTTCCGGGCGAGACCCATGAGCAATTCCTTAATTCGGTACGCGCCATCGAGGAGATCCGGTTTGATGTTGTGCATACAGCGGCTTACTCCCCGAGATCGGGGACCAAAGCTGATTTAGAATTTACTGATGATGTTGCGGGAGAAACTAAAATGCAGCGGCTGCAACATATCGAGTCTCTGCAGGAAGCGATAGCATCGGAGATAAATGCAGCCCTGATCGGGACTGACCTGGAGATACTCATCGAAGGTAAAAAAGGCGCCAAATGGTATGGAAGAACATACAGCGATAAGCTCGTGTTTTTTACAGATTGCCGCGATTTATCAGGCGCTATGCTGAGAGTTAGGATAACATCCGCCAGTCCCTGGGCGCTGCAGGGCGAAGCAATACTTCAACAGGATTTATCAAAAGCCTTGTAATAAATATTGCTATAATGGATTTTACAGGCTGAAAGCGTGGACATGAATTATTACGATTACATAGTTATCGGCAGCGGCATAGCCGGGTTATACAGCGCCCTGCTGGCTATCGAACACGGCAGTGTTTTGATTGTTACCAAGGGCGGCATCGAGGATTGTAATACCCGCCATGCGCAGACGGTTTATGCAACGAAGAAGCGGTGCGGATACTGGTAGATGAGGCGCCCGACCGCATAGCTGATTTGATAGGGTTCGGGGTACCCTTTGACACGGTCAACGGTGAGGTAGCCTTGACCCGGGAAGCAGCGCACTCGGTTTCGCGTATCCTGCATGCCGGGGGCGATGCCACCGGTGAATATATTGAAGTTACGCTGAGCGAGCAGGTTCGGATGTCACCGGTGAAGGTGCTGGAATACTGCCTGGCTACCGAGATAATATTGAACAGCGGCCAGGTATGCGGCATCAAGGCAATTGATTTTAGAAGCGGATTAATAGAGGAATTTGGCTGCAAATTCATTATCCTTGCTACGGGTGGTGCGGGAAGGCTTTTTAAATATACCACCAATGGCGACACCGCTACCGGGGATGGGATCGCGCTGGCCTTTCAATCGGGGGCGGAGATCGCCGACATGGAATTTTTCCAGTTTCATCCCACTGCGCTCAGGCTGCCGGGCGTTTCCCCCTTTCTCATCAGTGAAGCGGTCCGTGGCGAGGGGGGTGTACTAAGGAATGTTGACGGCCGCCGCTTTATGCCCGATTACTCGCCGGATGCTGACCTCGCCCCGCGTGACGTTGTGGCGCGGAGCATACTTTTCGAGATGCGAAAAACCGGCAGTGACAGGGTATTTCTTGATGTTACACAGTTGCCGGCGACCAGGACTACCACCCGTTTTCCGCATATTTACCGGTTCTGCCTGGATCATGGCCTGGATATTACCAAGGTGCCGATCCCCGTTGCTCCGGCGGCACATTACCTCATGGGAGGGGTCAAGGTAAATACCTGGGGTGAAACTAATATCCCGGGCCTATTTGCGGCAGGGGAAACGGCCTGCACCGGAGTACACGGAGCTAACAGGTTAGCCTCCAATTCACTGCTGGAAGTATTGGTCTTCAGTAAGAGAAGCATTGAGAGGACCCAGGTTGATGCCGGTTCAACTATTGAGAAAGCAGGCACCATTGCGGATTTGTACAGGCTGCCGTCCCGTGAACCCCATCGGGACAGGCAGATGTGTCAGGGATGTTGAGGGGCTTTACGAGGCGGCAGTGATGTTGTCGACCTGGCAAACCCTCCTGCCGGCGCCGTCCGACCGGCTTTCATATGAGTTGAATACAATGGTGATTAACGCGCGATTAATGACAGAAGCAGCTTTACTGAGGCAGGAAAGCCGGGGCGCACATTACCGGTCAGACTACCCTACTCCTTCGGAAACCTGGAAACGGCATATCGTTTTCCAGGTATAGAATCCCAGCATGATAAAAGCAGGGGCTGACAAAGCATAATATGGCATACAGCTTTGAAGACGACAGTGCCGGGGTAATCAAACTCGAACTCGGGCCATTCGCTACCAATGCTTACATTGTTGTCTGCAAATCTTCCGGGGAAAGTCTTCTGGTTGACGCACCGGGCGATGCCGATAAAATAATTGGTCAACTGGCCGGTACACATCCGAGATACATTCTGATAACCCATAATCATATCGACCACATCGGGGCGCTTGATGAACTGAGATCAGCGCTCGGGATTCCCGTCGCAATCCATCCACTTGACGCCGGTCAGCTGCAACATTCGCCGGATATCCAGCTCAGGGATGGCGACTTTATAGATGTCGGGTTGCTAAAGATCAAGGTATTGCATACGCCGGGGCATACGCCGGGCAGCACTTGCTTTCTTGCCGGCAGATACCTGCTATCGGGAGATACCATCTTTCCGGGTGGCCCGGGGAAAACCTGGACGCCGGCCGGTTTCAATGCAATAGTGGATTCCATCGAGAAAAAGATTCTGGTGCTGCCCGATGAAACATGGATTTTACCCGGGCACGGTGGCGCTACACAGGTAGGGAAGGAAAAGAAGGCGTTTGCCATTTTCGCTTCGCAGCCCCACGCCCCGGACCTGCATGGAGACGTTATCTGGCAGCCGGCATAGCGCGAGCCCGGGTTCAAATCCACGATGCCCCACCACTCTGAACCGATCCCGAACCTTCTGCCCGGCTAGCTATGAGGGCGAACGGCGTATTAAGTTCCATATTCACGATAGTTCCGTTCTCAATATTTAGACGTTTTATCACGGCCTCACAGAGCAAACGCCTGTCATCGAAGCCCCCTTTATCATAAAGGGAATCCATTTCAGTTGCAATTTGAAGTGCTACCTCGAAGTCAGCTTTCACCAGGTGCTGGCGCTGACTTAACATATTAGTCGTATTCTTGAGATCGGCCCTTTCTGCTGCGATACGAATTCGGTGTTCCTTAAAAGCGCTCATGGAGATCTCATCCTCCATCATCAGTTGCTGCAAGTTCTTCTCCATTTTTTCCAACTTTAATAGGCGAGCTTCAGCTTTTTTGAGATCACCATTAGCGTCCATTTGATTGCTAAACCAATTGTTGAGGTCTCTCATCAACCGCTTTCCTGCTACCTTGGAGATGGTAATCTTCTTAAAGAAGTCCGGCAGTTGCGCCTCAATGTGTTTGGTGTTGTAGAACACACACCGGCCGTTGAGTTTGGCACTACTGCGATAGTAGCTTATGTCTTTGC
Organism: Chloroflexota bacterium; assembly: GCA_026389715.1. Lineage (GTDB taxonomy): Bacteria > Chloroflexota > Dehalococcoidia > GIF9 > UBA5629 > CAIMUM01. The sequence continues at coordinate 302 of JAPLHK010000071.1, read as the reverse complement.
TGGGGTGCGTCTCCGACCAGCAACCGCTATTAGCATCGTTTGAGAAAAGCAGGCCGCGCAGCAGGTACTTATGGTGCTGCGTACGCCGTTTATAATTATCATGCTCTCTGAGAACCTCTTGCACCTTGTAGAAAGTAAACTCATCAATCAGCGGCGGATGATTGCCCTTTGTTGGGACATCGCCCTTCTTAAGCCACGTCTCGCCCAGATAAAAGCGATTGTGAAAAATATTGCTCCAAGTTGATTTTTGGATCAGCCCGTCTCCTTTGCTCCTGATACCCAGGGAATAAGCATGGCTAGCC
>JAPLHK010000063.1:2146-4432 GCA_026389715.1 Chloroflexota bacterium | reverse complement strand
CTGTTCCAGTACGCTGTCCCAATCGACCTTGCACTTATACCGTAACTGCATGACGGTCTTGAGCCTGGACTGTGCAATGGGACTGCTGAAGTTGTATATCTGTTGAAGTAAATGACTGTTATACTCGGGGTTGGACGTGGTAAACCATAATTCCCCTTTAACTGTGCCGTCTTTGCCCTCGGACAGTTTCCCGACCTGGGCCGTGAGCTGGTACTCGTCCCAGGTGAACTCGTAACTGGAACCTTTATTGCTAAGTACGGGCTGTGGCATAAGTTATATCTATCCCGCCTTTCTTCGGTATCTCATAAGCTAATACTTGTTGCCAGAATCTAATCTGATATTCAATCAACGGTAATTTGGGTTGATGCCGAATCGGCGCCGTCTTCAACCATTCCAATTCCTCGATAAGTTCGCTTGGCCGCATGATTTTCAACCGCGCCTCATATTCCTGACTGTAATCCAGCGGCATGTGGATCGAAGCATCATCGGCTAATTCTTCAAGCTGCTCTTTGGTGCCGCCAGCCTCGATCCAATCGCTGACATCTTTGCCGGGGCCCGGCAGTAAGAGAATCTTCACGCACTCAGTTATGAAATAGATTTCATCCGCAACGGTTAAAGCGTGCTTCCAACCCGCCGTGTCTCTATCAGGGCAAATAAGCACCAGGGCACCCTTTAATGCCGCGGTATAGCTCTTATGCCATTTGCCGGCTCCCATAGGACAGGTAGTGGCCTCAAAGCCCAGTTTGACTAGGTTGTCCGCATCTTTCTCCCCCTCTACCAGGAAAACCGGTATCCCTTCATTTATGGCCCGCATGATCTCCGGTAGCCGGTAAAGCACTGGTTCAATTCCCTGCAGACTATAAATATGACCACTTTTCCCGTCCGGTCGGCGCTGGGTGAAGCGTTTAGTCTCATACCGTACCGTCTCATGGACTACGGCGCCGGATATGTCGTGGTATTGATATATTGCAGCGATCTTATCTGTCATCGTTCCTTTGCCTGATGATTGCCCGGCCCCCGCAGGATCAGGGGCCGGGCGCCACTATGTATTAAGGAGGCAGGCCTGGCTCGGCTGTTCGCGCCGGGTGGTCGCCGAGGGTTGTTTTAGCCCGGACACCAGGCTGGTTATTTTCCGAATAAATCCCTGGCCACTACCCACAGCCTGTCTATCTCTCCCACAGACTGTACATAGGCCAGGGTGCTCATAAATCTGCTGGCACGGGCCTCGCGCTTGATATCGCGTCGTGTTCTCAGCCGGTAGGCGTCATAGAGATGGTTCCAGATATGCTCAAAGTCTGTGAACTCGCCAGGATGGTTGGCCATATATTTGTTGATGAACAGGATGATCTCATTGCGACGGGTGAGTGGAGGGACAGAAGGCAGCAGGGCTGTGCTTTCATGTACGGTTTTAAGTAAGGCTACGTCGGTTTTCAGTGAATTCACGTCAGTCTGCATAACTTCGACATGTCCGGTTAAACCGATTATCCCCTGGGCCAAGGCCTTGATTGCTGCCAGATGGAGGTTTTGGGTAGGAACGACCTTGTTTACCACTATCTCCTGCCGCATTTCAGGGACCGCTTCTATCAACTTTCGATAGAGCACCTTGGCTAGCGGGCTTCGGGACTTGCTGATGATATCGTAGAGCCCGACTTCATCAGTGAATGCCATCTGTTGCACACCTCCGGCCGTATCCGCTTTTATCCAAGTGACTCCACCGGACAGGAGGTGCTTATTAGGCACCTCCTCATTATCAGGGGGGTGCCTTGTAGTGGCTCCCTTGTTCAATCTCAATATGATTTTGGACACTTGCTTTAAACCTAGGGCTGCGCAAATATCATTGATACAATATAGAATCCTGCCGCCGTTACCAGGAGCTCGCCTGATCACCTTGTCATTGAATTTGAAAACAGCTAATTCCTTTGTCATCTGCATGATGCACCTCCTGAATTTATCCTGTCCTGGCTGTCGTGATTACCCTGGGTGTTATCAGCACGCCTGGTATCTCCCTGGCGCCGGCTTTGACCATGGCCCTGATCTTCACCTCGTCAGGTTTGCATAGGTTCCTGGGCACGAGGTCGGGTTCCACAACCGTGAATTCCCAGTCCTCTTTGTAGGTGACGGTTCCGACATGGGCATGAGAGGTCTTGGATACGGGACTGATTACCGCTTCCTCCGGTTGGAATACCTCACCGGTTTGAAGTGCCTCGTTTATCTGCGCTGTATTGATCTTCATCTGCTCGATCATCAGGGCTTCGGCTTCTCTCTTTTGCTTAGCGTTCCAGGTTT
>JAPLHK010000063.1:0-2129 GCA_026389715.1 Chloroflexota bacterium | reverse complement strand
GGCGCGATAAATACGGTTTGAACAGGTTGTTGATCTGTTTCTCAGTCTCTCGAAGTGGGGCAACTAATTCCTTGCGCTTCTCGTCAGCTGTCTTCCATGAGCGCCGTCCGATGATCAGTAAATCCTCACAGTTCTTCTGCTGCTCGGACGTGGTTATCTCCACGGCCTCGATGATGTAGCGCAGCAGCGGTTCGTCTCTTTTTTGAAGTTGCAGCAGTTCCAGTTGCGGTTCCATCTACTTAGGCTCCATAGCTTCAACTATCTTGGCCCAGGCAGCATCCAGATCGCTTATATCTTTGGAGTCCGCCACACCGAGGATCTTCAATACATCAGCCCGGTATAAATCCCATTTGGCATTGGCATGGGTGAAAAGTTGGCCTACTGTGGTTATATTCGAGCGCTCTGGCGGACCTCCTTCAGGTTTACCGTTATCAACCGGTTTGCCTTTCAGGGCAGCTGCAACGTTTTGGATGGTGAAGGCTATCTGTGTGCCCAGGTTGGTCAGAGCGTCCTGCCTGTAAAGGTTCTTTTCGAACAGGTCCACTTTGCCGGCCACTGCCAAATCCACGATAGCTTTATAAGCTACCTGGGCAACGATGAGTTCGTCGTTCCGCTGATAGCTACCCTTGGCAAATCCTTTGCCGTCGGATTTCACCATGTAGGCATCCCCCCGGTCATTTAACTGGAGCTTATCGGCAGGGATGTCATCTCCAGGCTTGAAATGTTGAAAGGAGATGACCTTCTTGTCCACTCCCTCGCAGGCTATCTCGTAATACTTGTTACCATTCTTGGAAGTGTTTTCCAGAGCGCTTAAGACTTTGGACATACTTACCCTCCCTTACAGTTATTGCATAACCTTTCTTTCTCTGGCACCGGTTGCCGGGTGAATACCTTGAACTTATCCCTGCACTCAGTACAGACGTACCAGCGATAGCGCCCGATCCGGCCTTCCACATATTCCCTGCATTTAGTTGTCGGTCTCATTTGTTCAGCTCTTTATGAAAACGTTGCCTAGGAACATTCCCTATGGGAACGTTGGCTTCGTTACAAGCACTCGGATTACAAGCACTTGGATCAGGAGCACTTACCTTCAGTGTTTCAGTCGCAGTATTTTCACTGTAGTTACGGATCAACCCTTCGCGCTGTCCGATATAGATGGCCAGGTCGAGTAGTGTCTTGAGCCGTTTTTGCGCAGCCAGATCAGCGGCAAAGGCTATCTCCTCTTGCTCTTCCTCGCTGGATACCGGCTTAACTCTGTCCATGTTCACTATCTCCTCTCTCATCTGGCACAAGGTAAGAGCGGGCGATTGCCCTTCTTACCAGGCTGCTGAGGTCAGTCCTGTCTTTTTCCGCTATCTTGCGCAAGGCCTCGTAGTCATCCCTGGACAGCTGTACCCTGAGCGATACACGGTCTTTTCCAACAATGACAAACTTGTCTTTCATGCTGAGGATTTCCTGAAATAGTGTTTATATTACTGTATAATGATGATGTTGTCAAGATGTTAATATCGCCCCAATACCAAGAGAATAGTTATGTCAATCTTACCTAAAAACCAATTTAGTCTCAGGCGATACTAACCGCTTGACAGATAAAATGTTAGGTGATATTATTACCCTATCATGTCAATGAAGCTTAAAGAGAAATCATTATGCCGATAACGTTGGCACAGCTTGTAAGGGAAGCCAGAACACGCGCTGGTATGACGCAGAGGGAGCTATCCCAGCTGGTCGGCACCAGCATGGAGAATGTCACCTCAATTGAGAACGGGCGCAATAAGACGCCTTCGTCTGAGATTCTGTTAGGCATGTCCAGATATCTCGACGTCGAAATCACTGAGATTTACTCCGCCATCGGTGGGACCTTGAATGCATATCCATGGGAGAGGTCGGGTGAGCTAGACCTGAAAGACCCGGAACTCGAGCTCATGTTCCGACAGGTAGACAGGTTGAAGGAAGGGGAGGCCAAGGAAAGGGTAAAGGCTTTCATCAGATTTACCCTGGAAGAGGACAGGCGGAAACGCCGGCACGAACTCGAAGACAAACAAAAGTAGTCCGAATAACTGTCACGGCGGAGGAAATCTTGAGCATTCTTGCGATTAAGAAGGCTAAACAACTGCATTTGAAGTACC
>JAPLHK010000013.1 GCA_026389715.1 Chloroflexota bacterium | reverse complement strand
GCTGATCGCGGAGTTCGATTTCAGCGGCGGCCAGTTGAAGGCGCGCTGGAGCGTGGATATCCAGGCCAAGCCGGCGGGCTTCATCATCAAAGATACTCATAAGAAAACGCAAAAGAAGGTCAACTCGGCCGGCGAGGTCATCGATATCATCGGGGGTTTCGGCAAACTTGGCAAATAACGCAGCGTCCCCGGCCAGGCTGGCTTTGCCCAAGGGCAAAATGCTGGCGCGCACCGCCGAATTCCTCAAGGCCGCCGGCCTGGGCTTCGACGACTATAACTCCGGCACGCGCATCTACCGCATGCGCTCGCAGGCCGTGCCCGGGCTGCTGGCCAAGATGCTCAATGAACGCGACATACCGGTCCAGGTGGCCGTGGGCAACTACGATTTCGGCATCTGCAGCTCCGACTGGCTGCAGGAGCTGCAGGCCAGGTACCCGGCCAGCCGCGTCTTCAAGATTGCCGACCTGGGCTATGACAACGCGGGCATCTACTTAGCCTGCTCGGCCTCCTCCGCCATCTCTGCCTCAGATATGGCCGGCGGTAGCGCTGCCTGGCGTATAGTTACCGAATACCCCGCGCTGGCAGAGGCGGCCGCCTATAGAATGAGGCTGAAAAGGTTCCGCATCTTCCCCTGCTGGGGTTCCGCGGAAGCCTACCCGCCGGAGAATGCCGACTTCTCCGTCCTGCGCGCCAGGGACGAGGACGCCCTGCGCAACCTGAATTTAAAACCGGTCAGCAGGCTCTGCCAGAGCAATGCCTGCATCATCGCCAGCAAGGACAGCCTGCAGGCAGGCGACTTCAGCGATTTGCTCAGGCGTTTCGCCTCCGCCGCTAAAATCAAGGATAAGCCCTGGCGGAAGCCCGAAAGGCCAACGGCGGCCATAAATAATGACCTTGCGCTAAGCGCACCTCAGGGTAATATCTGGCTGGCGCTGGCCGATGGCCACCAGCAGGTCCACACATCCGCTTTCCTTGAGAAGGCGGGCATCACCATGCAGGGATATTCGAAGGACGCCATGCGGCGGCGGCCCTCCTGCGGCATTGACTGGCTCAGCATCAAGGTCATCCGGCCGCAGGATATGCCCCAGCAGGTAGCCAACGGGAATTTCGACCTGGCTATCACCGGGCGAGACTGGCTGCTCGACCACCTCTGCCAGTTCCCCTCAAGTCCGGTGACCGAGCTGGCCGACCTCGGCTTCGGCCGGGTGCGCGTGGTGGCGGTGGTCGGCGAAGAGGTGCCGGCGGATTCAATAGCTGCTATCCGTGAGCTTATCTCCGCGGGCCGCATGGTGCCGCTGCGCATAGCCACGGAGTATGTCAATATCGCCGATAAATACCTGCGGGACAAGCATATCGCGCGCTACCGCGTCATACCGACCTGGGGCGCCACCGAGGTGTACCTGCCCGAGGATGCCGACATGCTGATCGAGAACACCGAGACCGGCCAGACCCTGGCGCGCCACAGGCTCAAGATCATAGACACGCTCTTCGAATCGACGGCCTGCCTGATCGGCAACAAAGGCAGCCTCGCAGTAAAAGGCAAAAGAGTTAAAATAGACAAATTAGTCGGGATATTCAGGGAGGCCGCAGCTAAGCAATGAAGGTGATAAAAGATTACCGGCAGGCTGTCAAAGCGCTGGAACGCGGTATTCCATATGATCCCGCCGGCGCAGACAGCAAAATCGAATCCGCCGTCCGCCAGATAATCGAAAGGGTCAGGCGGGACGGCGATAAGGCCCTCCGCGTTTACACCGAGCGCTTCGACGGCGCCAGGCTCAAATCGCTGGAGGTCTCCGCCCGCGAAATGGCCGCGGCGCGTAAATCTGTGGACCGCGAACTGCTCAAGGCGCTCAAATTCGCGGCAGGCCGCGTGGAGAAGTTTCACAAAACCTGCCTGAGCAGATACGGCAAAGGTTTCCTCGAAGCTGGACTGGGGCAGCAGGTGCTTCCCCTCCAGCGCGTCGGCATATATGTGCCGGGCGGAACGGCCGCCTATCCCTCGACCGTGCTGATGACCGCCATACCCGCGAAGGTCGCCGGGGTCGGGGAGATAATCATGGCCACGCCCTGCGGCAGGGACGGTAAGGTTCCGGCCAACACGCTGGTTGCCGCTGATATCGCCGGGGTGGACAGGATATTCAAGATCGGCGGCGCACAGGCCGTGGCCGCGCTGGCCTTCGGCACCGAATCGGTCCCCGCCGTGGACAAGGTCTGCGGCCCCGGCAACATCTATGTCATGACCGCCAAGAAGTTGGTCTACGGCGTGGTGGATATCGATGCGCTGCAGGGTCCCAGCGAAGTGGTGGTGATAGCCGACAGCTCGGCCGACCCATCCTTCTGCGCGGCTGACCTGATAGCGCAGTCCGAGCACGACGCGCTGGCCTCGTCCATATTAATAACCACATCACCGGAACTGGCCTTAAAAGTGCAGGCCGGGCTTAAAAGGCAGCTTTCCAGGCTGAAACGCGGCGCTATCGCCCGGCAGGCGCTGGATGAGAGAGGCATTATTGTCATAGTTAAGACCCTGGAGCAGGCCCTTGAGCTGGCCAACCTGTACGCGCCGGAGCACCTTTCGCTGATGGTGCGCAAGGCGAGGGACTTCATAGGCCGCATCAGGAACGCCGGCTGCATCTGCGCCGGGCAGTATTCGCCGGTGGTGCTGGGCGACTACGTGGCCGGCCCCAGCCACGCCCTGCCCACGGGCGGCAGCGCCCGCTTCAGTTCGCCGCTGGCCGTGCAGGATTTCCTCAAGATAAACAGCATCATCGCGCTTGACGACAGCGCCATCGGCAAGCTCGGTCCGGCAGCTGCGTTGCTGGCCGATAACGAGGGGCTGACCGGTCATGCCGGCGCTATCAGGATCAGGCTGGATAAAAGGAAATTAAAGTAGAAAAGTTGAATAGTTTTATACAAAACTATTTCACCGGGTTTACGGAGGGTTTTTATGAGCGCCGACTTCAAGATCATCGATGTCTGGATGCAGCACCCGACCATGCTGTTCAGCAACCACCGCATGTTTGATTCCCTCAGACGGTGGACCGGCCAGGCAAAGCTTACCGCGGAAATACCGCTTGATTTTACCATCGGCCTGATGGACCAGGCGCAGGTCGCCAGGGGGCTCATCTGCGCGTGGTGGAGCCCGGCCGGGCCGCTCATTTCCAACGACGAGGTTGCTGCTTATGTCAAACAGTACCCCGGCCGGCTGTCCGGCGTTGCTTCGGTCGACCTGTACCGGCCGATGGAGGCCATACGCGAGCTCAGGCGCCTGGTCAAAGGGTCCGGGTTCAAAGCCCTGCGCATCGTGCAGTGGCTGTGGAACCTGCCGCCCACCGACCGCCGCTACTATCCGCTTTACGCCGAGTGCATAGAGCTGGGCATCCCCTTCTGCTGCCAGGTAGGCCATACCGGCCCACTGTGTCCATCCGAGCCGGGCAGGCCCATCCCCTATATCGACGAGGTGGCTATCGAGTTCCCCGAGCTCAAGATAGTCGGCGGGCATATCGGCTATCCCTGGACCACCGAGATGATAGCCGTGGCCACCAAGCACGAGAATGTCTATATCGACACCTCGGCCTACGTCGCAAAGCGTTTCCCGCCCGAATTGGTCAATTATATGAAAAAGAACGGCAGTAAAAAGGTCATGTTCGGCACTAACTACCCCATGGTCACCGCGGCCATGTGCCTCAAGGACCTGGATTCCCTGCAGTTGACAGATGAGGGCAAAAAACTCTTCCTCTATGAGAACGCCCAAAGGATATTCGGGCTGTAGATTATAGCTATACCGCCTGCAGCGTTCTCCGCCGAAGTGGTAAAATAGCAGCGCTGTATTCTATTTTGTTAAACCCGCCGCAGCAGGGTTCAATCTCAAATGCTTAATTCAAAAGACGTCGAAAACATGGTCCGCGCGGGGCTCAAACACATGAAGGCCTACACGCCCGTCGATCCTGCCGAGGTGCTCAGCGGCAGGGCAGAGGTGCCGGCCGGGCAAACCGCCAAGTTGGACGGCAACGAGAACCCCTACGGCTGCTCGCCGCGGGTGCAGAAAGCGCTGGCTGAATTCCGGGACTACAACCGCTACCCCGACCCCGACCAGCGCGAGGTTCGTAAAGCACTGGCCAAATATACCGGCATGAAAGCTGACTCCATAGTGGCCGGCGCCGGCAGCGACGACCTCATCGATATCATACTGCGCCTCTTCATCGAGCCGGGCGATAAGGTCATCAACTGCCCTCCCACCTTCGGCATGTACCCCTTCTGCACGGCGATTGCGGGCGGGGAAGTCGTGAAAGTGCCGCGCAAAGCTGATTTCTCCCTCGACCTGCCCGCCATAAAAAAGGCGGTTGATGCCAAAACTAAAGTCATCTTCGTGGCGTCGCCCAATAACCCCTCGGGCAATCAGGCTTCCGAGGTCGAGATCAGGGAGCTGCTGGCACGCGACTTGATCGTGGTCGTGGATGAGGCCTACGTGGAATTCAGCGGCAACTCGCTCATACAACTGGTTCCGCAATTCGCCAACCTGATCGTGCTGCGCACGTTCAGCAAGTGGGCGGGCATCGCGGGACTGCGCGCCGGATACGGCGTTTGCCCCACCAAT
>JAPLHK010000086.1 GCA_026389715.1 Chloroflexota bacterium | reverse complement strand
GTGCTCTTCATGGAGTTGCGCAGCCTCGGATTAGCCGTGGAGCTTCTCAATGAAGAGGATCAGAGCATCAACCTGTTTGAAGATAAAAGGAAAACAGGTGGCATACCCAAAGCTTTAAGGTAGGGGATAAAAAGTGTTCGAAATAAATGATTTTAACGCTATCCGCATCACCCTGGCTTCACCGACCCAGATCGAAGAATGGTCCTACGGCGAGGTTACCGAGCCGGAAACCATTAACTACAGGACGCTGAAGCCAGAGAAGGACGGCCTTTTTTGTGAACGGATCTTCGGCCCGGTAAAGAATTACGAATGTTACTGCGGCAAGTACAAGAAAGTCCGCTATAAAGGTATCACCTGTGAAAGGTGCGGCGTTACGGTCGAGCATTCCAAGGTCAGGCGTGAGAGGATGGGACATATCACGCTGGCTGCCCCGGTAGCGCATATCTGGTTCGCCCGGGGTGTACCCAGCCGGCTGGCCCTTCTGCTCGATATTTCCCCGCGCAACCTTGAGCGCGTGCTTTATTTTGCCCAGTATGTAATAACCTCCGTCAATGCCGATGCCTGCAAACAGAAGCTGGATGATTATTCCTCACGCAAGAAGCAGGAGTTGCTAACTGCCCTGGCCGAACTTGAAGCAGAAGCAGAGAAGGGGGATTCAAACGCCGAAAAACTGGCTGAAAGGAAGCGCGAAATTGAGGATAAATTAGGCGACCTGGATAACGATGCCAGGATCGATAATTCCGAGATAAATAGATTGCATTTGCAGGTGCTGAGTGAAAGCGAGTACCAGCAGCACCGTGAGAGGTATGGTGACGCCTTTGAGGTGGGTATGGGCGCTGAGGCCATACTCAATATACTGAAGGCAATGAACCTGGAAGACCTGCGCCAGAAATTAGTCAAGGATATCCGTGGGAGCGAGGGGCAAAAGCACAAGAAATTGAGCAAGCGTCTTCGCATAGTCGAGGCTTTCTGGCGGAGCAGCAATAAGCCGGAGTGGATGGTGTTCACCGTATTGCCGGTGCTGCCCCCGGAGCTCCGTCCCATCGTTCAGCTTGACGGAGGCAGGTTTGCCACCAGCGACCTTAACGACCTGTACCGGAGGGTCATCAACCGCAATAACCGCTTGAAGAAATTGATGGAACTGGGTGCGCCTGAGATCATAGTCCGGAACGAGAAGCGGATGTTGCAGGAGGCAGTGGATGCCCTCATCGATAATGGCAGGAGGGGCCGGCTGCCCAGCGCTGCCAGCACGCACAAGCTTAAATCGTTATCAGACATGCTGCGCGGCAAGCAGGGGCGGTTCCGCCAGAACCTGCTGGGAAAGCGCGTTGATTACAGCGGCCGCTCGGTGATCGTCGTCGGTCCTGAATTGAAATTGCACCAGTGCGGATTGCCCAAGCATATGGCGCTTGAGCTTTTCAAGCCTTTTGTCATGCGCAGGCTCATTGAGCAGGGCTTCGCCCACAACATTAAAAGCGCGCGCCGGCAGGTTGAACGCGCGCGGCCGGAAGTTTGGGACATACTCTCTGAAGTCATCAAGGAGCGCCCGGTTATGCTGAACCGCGCCCCGACTCTTCACAGGTTGAGCATCCAGGCCTTTGAGCCGACGCTGATCGAGGGCAGTGCCATCCAGTTGCATCCACTGGTATGTTCCGCCTTCAATGCCGACTTTGATGGCGACCAGATGGCGGTACATGTACCGCTTTCAAGGTCTGCGGTGCGCGAAGCGCGCGACCAGATGCTGAGCGTGCATAACATGCTGCTGCCGAGTTCCGGCGAACCGGTTATGACACCCACGCTGGATATGGTTCTTGGCTGTTATTACCTGACCAATATGAAAACACACCCCGGCGAGAGGCTCAAGGAATTTGGAAGCCCCGGAGAGGCTGTGCTTGCTTATGAGATGTTCAATATAACCAGCGAAAACCGGTATCCGGATTTGCATGAAGAGATAATAGTAAGGATAAGGGGTAGTGAAGAAAAACCGGATTCCGTAGAAAATGAAGCGCTGCCTGAAATCCCTGAATCCGTTACCAAATATGAGGAAATGAGGATGGCGGGGAAGGATAGCAGCAATATCAAGACAAGCGTCGGCCGCATCATTTTCAACCAGATGCTGCCAGCGGAGCTGCGGCAGCATGATCCCTATAAGGGTTTTTGTAATTTTGCTACCAGCAAAGGTGACTTGCGCCGGTTGGTATCGGAATGCTTCCGGTGGTGTGGCAGCGAAAAGACAGTAAGCATGCTGGATGAATTAAAAAGTATCGGTTTCGAATATACAACTAAATCGGGGACCAGTATATCAGCCCGTGATATTGAGGTGCCCAAAATCAAGCCGAGACTTATGAGCAGGGGCGATGAAGATATAGCTATCCTGCAGAGTCAGTTCAACAAGGGTTTGATAACTGATGAAGAGTTCGAAAGCCAGGCCATAGACGTATGGACGCGCACCACAAACCAGATTGAAGACGAGATTAAGAAATCGCTCGACAGGTATGGTGGCGTGTACATGATGTCGCAGTCAGGCGCCAAGGGTAATATCTCCCAGATAAGGCAGATGGCCGGTATACGCGGCCTGATGACTGACCCTTCCGGGCGCATTATACCGTTCCCCATCAAGGCCAGTTTCCGTGAAGGCCTTTCGGTGATGGAATATTTCATGTCCACCCACGGAGCACGCAAGGGGCTTGCGGATACCGCTCTGAGGACATCCGATGCCGGTTACCTTACCCGCCGCCTCATAGATGTGGCGCAGGATTTGATTATCCTTGAAGAGGACTGCGGTTATACGGGAGATGGGCTGCAATTTTCCAACGTGTACAGCGAAAAGGAAAAGGGCCTGTTGCCATCGTTTGAGGAGCGTATCAAAGGACGCCTGGCCGCCAGGGATATCGTTGACCCAAAGACCGGGGAGATCGTAGTAAGCAAGAATGAGATGATCGACGAGGAAAAGATTGAGCAGATTGCGCGGGCGGAAATAAAAGAAGTGAGCGTCAGGTCGCCGCTGATGTGCAATTCCAAGCGCGGCGTCTGCCGGAATTGCTACGGGCGCGATCTTTCATCGACAGCGCTGGTCAAGATAGGGACAGCCGTAGGTATTATCGCTGCCCAGAGTATCGGCGAACCGGGCACACAGCTTACACTACGTACCTTTCATACCGGCGGAGTAGCGGGAGGCAGGGATATCACTACCGGTCTGCCGCGCGTTGAGGAGCTTTTCGAGGCTCGGGTCCCCAAGGGCAAGGCCGTGCTTACCGAGATAGACGGGACCGTGAACTTGAACGAGGTAGTTGAGGAGGACGTCCTCAAACGCCGGGAGATAATCATCACCCATGTTGAAGCATACCCTATTGAATATGAGATCCCTGCCGGCTATAAAATACTGGTAGAAGCCAATGCGCGTGTGAGGGGAGGCGAAGTGATGGCCGAACCTGACACCGCCCTGGTTAAATCCGGAGATGAGGGGCTCAAGCCCCTGGTCGCGCGCGTTGACGGACTGGTTAGGATAGAAGACGGCAAGATAATACTGACCTACGAGGAAAAGGACGAACGGAAGTATGACGATATACCTGTGACCAGCCATATACTGGTCAAACAGGGCGAATATGTGCGTGCCGGTGACAAGCTTATCGATGGTGTTAAGGACCCGCAGGATATCTTGCATATCAACGGCCGCCAGGACGTGCTGCGTTACCTGATCAACGAGGTGCAGATGGTTTACCGATCGCAGGGTGTGAGTATCAATGACAAGCATATCGAGACCATCGTCAAGCAGATGTTGAAGAGGGTGAGGGTCGAGTTCTCGGGTGATACCGATCTCCTGGTGGGCGACCTGGTTGACAGGCTGGATTTCGAAAACATCAATGCCAAAATGGAAGCGGAGGGTGGTGACCAGTCTGTTGCCCGCCCTGTACTGCTGGGCATAACCCGTGCATCGTTGAATACTGATAGCTGGCTGGCAGCAGCATCGTTCCAGGAAACCACCAGGGTGCTGGCGGAAGCTGCGATCTGGGGGAAGACGGACAGGCTGCATGGGCTCAAAGAGAATGTCATTATCGGTAAGTTAATACCTTCTAATGTCACACTGACACAGAAGCTCGGCAAGCCGGTTAACAGGCTGCTCGACGACAGCGCCGAAGTTTTCACTGAACCGGTTTCCGATTTCATTAATCCGCTCACTGTTGACGATATTGAGACTGAAGAGGCGGTTGAAAACCAGGTAGAACAGGAATAGCCGTCCCTGAAATTGATTAAAAGGTCCCCGCAGGATGCGGGGACCTTTCGTTTTGGGGGTGCTGACGCATCAGTGTTTTCAAAACCGTGTGCTATAATGCTATCAAAATTTAGTTGCCTATCTAAGTATGCAGGAAGCTGAATCTACGCGTGTTGTATCCGGCAAGCCCGGACCGGAAGACGGTTCGCTGGACGCCAACCTGAGGCCCAGGAGGCTGGGTGACTTTATCGGGCAGCAGAAGGTCAAAGATAACTTAGATATCGGCATCCGGGCTGCGCAGAAGCGTGGCGAGGCGATTGACCACATACTGCTTTACGGCCCGCCGGGGTTGGGTAAAACTACACTGGCATTCATTATTGCCGGCGAAATGGGCGTTAATATCAAAGTCAGTTCCGGCCCTGCCATCGAACGTCCCGGAGATCTGGCTGCCATCCTGACGAACCTGCAAAAGGGAGATGTCCTTTTCATAGATGAAGTCCACCGCCTGAGCAGGATAGTGGAGGAGATACTCTACCCTGCCATGGAAGACTTCGCACTTGATATTATATTGGGCAAGGGACCGGGCGCCCGCAGCCTGCGCCTGAACCTGCCTCGCTTTACGCTGATAGGCGCCACCACCCGCTTTGCTTCCATGAGTTCTCCGCTGCGGGATAGGTTCGGCTCGGTGCACCGCCTGGATTTCTACGATGCCGTCTCCATCGGCTCGATCGTAAAGCGCTCGGCCCAGATATTCAAGTTAAAGATCGATGACGAGAGCATCGATTTGATCGCCTGCCGCGCCAGGGGCACACCCCGCGTGGCCAATCGCCTTCTGAAGCGCATCAGGGACTATGCCCAGGTCAAGGCCGACGGTGCAGTAAACCGTGAAGTGACTATTGAGGCCATGGGCAAACTTGAGGTCGACGAACTCGGGCTGGACGAGATAGACAGGAAGGTGCTCAGGACGATAATACAGAAATTCGACGGGGGACCTGTTGGCCTGGATACCATTGCCGCTTCCATAAGTGAAGAAGCTGACACAATTGAAGGAGTGTATGAGCCATTTTTGTTGCAATTAGGATTCCTCGAGAGGACCCCCAGGGGACGCCAGGCCACCCGCTCTGCCTACAAACATCTCGGCATAGCCTACAAGAAAGGCCCTCCGCAGGGAAGCCTGTGGTAAAGTCATGCTATCGTGTTGCGTCAAAATAAACTGTTACCGAACAGGTAATCATTGCGTCATAAATCGGGTTACCTAAATCTTATGAATTCTGAGTGATTTGCGGTGGCCTACTTTATCATCCAGTGACCATAGCTTATCCAGGCTATAGT
>JAPLHK010000036.1:3278-10630 GCA_026389715.1 Chloroflexota bacterium | reverse complement strand
CGCCGCTTCAATTGAAGCGGCGCCCTTTTTGAACTCTAACTACTTTTAATTATTTTACGAGCAAAGTCGTGCCAATCTCTCTGTAAAGAGCCATACTCTTGGCACTGGGATCACTGTTGCCGCACACGATGATGGCTTTACCGTTTTTGATAAAGCCGGTTGTTACGGCTTTGGCCATGCCAAACGCTGCGGATAATTCAATCTGTTGGGCCTTTGCACCATCTGCCAGCGTTATTGTGGATTCTTTATCAACGGCGGGTGCGAAACTAGCTCCACTTGCAGCGATCAGGTCCGCAAGGTACTGATTTGCCGCATCTGTGAAAGCGGTAGCCGGACGGACAGCTACAAATACAGCATCTTTTCCTGAGCCCTTGGCATAGAATATTGTGCCGGGCAATTTATTACTAGCAGGATCTATCACCTGTACTGCCCAATCTGCCGGATAGGCAATGGAAACACCGCTGGCAGCATCTGTAAATTTCTTGGATTCATAAGATGTTTTAACCTCAACTATGGCCGCAGCGGGCGGCGGGGTAGTAGCTGCCGGTGGTGTGACTACCGGTGGGGTCACCGGCGGGGTAACTACCGGTGGCGCTGGTGGAGCGGGGGGAGTTGCCGGCTTTGCCGGCGCGCAGGACATGGCAACAACTGCCAGGACGAGTACCAGGACGGACACCATGACTAATGATTTGTGCTTTAACACTTCCAGGTCTACCTCCTTAAAATAAATATTGATCAGTTAACGCCTAAATCGGCGTTATTCCCTGCAAGGGTTAAAATACAGTAAACCACTCAGTAAGTCAAGTGCGGTGGCGCAATTCCCTATTATCGTGCCATTTATCAATAAAGCCTTAGTAACGCATCTATTTCTTCGTAGCACAGTCCCAAAGCATCCGTTCTCTTAATCTTGATATCACCGTACGCGTTGATAAAATAAAAAGCCGGAAAGCCGGCAGCATTATATAGTTTGGTTATCTCTCCGCTTGGATCCGGCAATACAGGGAACTTTATTCCCTTTGCTTTCACCCAGTCCGCCAGATCACTGTTGTTCCCCCGTGAAATCACCATCATTATCTCCAACTGATCTCGGGGCCAGGCGGCATAGGTCTTCGCAACGCACTCAACCAGCCGGGTACTGCCTGAATAGTCATCCCCGGTAAAAATCAGCACCACCTTCCTTCCTTTTAGAGATTGTAATGTAGCCGGCTGGCCGTTAAGCGCCGAAAGGGTAAAATCCGGCGCTTTGCAGCCGACATTTGGGCATACTGATTGGGTTACGGCAGGTTGATGCTTATCCGCCCCGGTATTTAACAGGCCCCGGTCATTTACCCGGGCAATTAAATCGTCAGCCTCACTGATGGCCGTTGCAAAGGTGGCGCAGCGGTCCGAAACATTGGTGTATTTGCCATTCACTATACCTATTACCTCTCCAAAGCGGTTAATCACGGGTCCGCCACTATTGCCCGGATAGACGGGCGCACAAGTTTGTATAAACTGGACTGACTGGATCCTGGGAAACCCTGATATGCGCCCGCCGGTAACCATAGGAGCGTCGGAACCGGTATAAGCCGGGTAACCGATAATCTCAAGATAATCGCCAGTTTGCAGCCCGTCTGATTCAACAGAACTGCCAAGGTTGGCATTCGGAAACTGCACTCCGCTGCCCGGCAATTGAATCAAAGCCAGGTCTTTTACCGCATCATTCAATAGTTTCTGTCCCTGGTACTTAGTTCCATTAACGAAAAAGACCTCCACCAGTTTGCTATCAGCGATAACATGGTTGCTGGTTAATACTAAACCCGATTTCCCCACGACGACCCCTGAACCCATATTCTCTCCGGCAATTATCCTAACCGTCGCGGGTAATACTTTCCGTGCATTCTCGGAGTATTGCACAACAGCACATGAACCACTCAACCCCGCAATAGATAAGGTCGTTACCAGGGAAAATACGAAAGCAATCTTTTGCACTTCTATTCGATTCCTTTTAATGTTGATCCTTCCATCTTACCATTTCTCATTTGTTGGGGCCTGCGCAATTAAGTGCTTGCTATCACATATAATTCTTGTATTAAACAACACGTTGACTGTACAATGAAAATTGTTATACCGGCCATTCAGAGTTAATTAATAATAGTAAGGGCACTTAAATAATGGGATTCAAGATAGTGATAGCCGACAGCAACGCCAACTTCATGAGTATGCTGGGACGCGCGCTGCTTGACTCGGAGTACTCCCTCTATCCTGCCGAATCCAAGGAAACCGCATTAGAACAGATTACACAGTATGATATCGACGCCTGTATCATCGATGTCGACCTACCCGGCGGAATTGAAGAGGTGTTGCAGGCGTGCATGCATAAATCAAAGCCCATTGTAGCTATGGGAGCCGCCCCGCTCAAAGAAACCGGTAAGCTCGTGGAGATAATGTATTACGGTATACCTTATGTAAAGAAATTCAGCATTGAGGGCGAGGCCAAGCTTGAGCATATTATAGCCCGTATGAACGTGCTGCTCAGGACGCTCTTAATTTTCAGCAAAGATACGGAATATCAGCGCGGTGTCATCGCCGGGTTAGAGAGCAAAGGGTACAAGATATTTACCACGCAGACCGCCGATGACCTTATGCATACGTTTTTATTAAGCGAACCTAAAGCTGTACTGGTTTACTTCCCCAGCGAAGAAGAGATAGCGGAACTGAACAAGATACGCAAAATGGACAACCAGTTGCCGATTGCCGTAGTCCTGAATAACCTGCCGCCTGAGGCTATTGACCTGTTCAAAGACAAGTCTACAAAAGTGCTGGCGCAGGACGAAGTGTCGGATTACCTCGATAAACTATGAACTTGTCCTGAAGCCTATATCCTGAGCGGGACGCTGACTTTAACAGTCGTCCCTTTTCCCACCTGCGATTGGATATCCAGGGTCCCGCTTAGCAGCGACACCCTCTCGTGCATGCCTACCAACCCCAGCTTTCCACTGTGTGATAAATCACCTACCGTTTCAGGCAATTGGAACCCCTTGCCATTATCAATGATAGTAACTGCAACCTGCGAGTCAGTAAACTCAAGGTTAACCTCCGCGGCTGTGGCCTGCGCGTGTTTGCCCGCATTAGTGAGAGCTTCCTGTACTATGCGAAAAAGTATTAACTCCATCTCAGGAAGCAAACGCTGCTCTTTTCCAAGTATCTTCAATTCAATCTCAATGCCGCTATCCTCGGACTTTTGCTTTACCAGCCATTGAACCGCCGGCAACAATCCCAGGTCGTCTATTATGGACGGCCGCAGATCCTGGCTGAAACGCCTGATACCCTGCAGGCTGACACCAATCCTCTGGCGGATATCCTGTAGTACCGTACGCTGCTGCTGAGAAAGTCCCTCGTTGTCCCTGATGAAATTGTCCATCTGCCGGGATATGGCAAATAAGGCCTGGGCTGTATCGTCGTGCAGCTCGCGTGCTATCCTTTTGCGTTCCTCTTCCTGTGCCCTGGTAATCTGGTTCAGATAATAGCGCAGATTATTCTGCATGCGCCGCTCTTCAGATACATCCCGGGCGATATGCTGAAATCCTACAGGCTTGTCATCCACTATCATTACGCTCGAAGTAACCATGCAGGTCTTGCGGATGCCATCCTTGGTAATAGTATGCTGTTCATAAGGCTGGTTCAAAGCTTCGCCATTGACTAATTTATGTTTTACTTCCATGGCAAGCTTCAACATCCCAGCATCCATAAATTCCTTAATATTTCCGCCGATAAACTCATCTGTCGGATAGCCGGTCAGTTCCTCCGAGGCTTTATTAGCTGCCAGTATCTTGCCATCAATGTCATGAAACCAGATGGCGTCGTGAGTATTTTCGAAAAGGTTCCTGTAATCGCGCGCTGATTTATAAAGCTGGTCGGCTATCTCCCTGGCCTCCTCATAAAGCCGGGCATTGGTAAGAGCTGAAGCTATCTGACCGGCAATGGTACTCAGGAGGTCGATCTCATCCGGTAAGAAAGTCCTCGGCCGGCGCATCCCTACGCACAGGGTACCGATGACCTCACCTTTGGATTTCATGGGGACGATCAGCATGGGGTGGATCTTATTACGTATTACCGCCGACCGCGTCAGCCTCGGATCGCTGGACGCATCGAGCACAAGCATAACCTCACCTGTGTCCGCAACCTGCCCGTTGAATCCTTCCCCGATTTTTACACGGTCAAGTTCCGCGGCAGAATCAGCCGAGACCCCTTCGTAAGCAGTCAACACCAGGTCCTCACGGCTTGGCTCAACGGTATACACCAGTATCACCTCAACTTCCATAACTTCCCCGACCATGTCCACAGCAGTTTCGATGACCTTGGCAGGTTCCAAATACTGGCTTAAGGCGTTGGATATCGTGTTAAGCGTTGCCAGCCTCCTGGCATTCGCCCTGGCCTCCCTTATCCTTGACTGTAATTGCTCCTGCGTATTTTCCAACGCGGTCACCGCTTTTTTATACCGCCGGTCGTCATTCTCTTTTATATTCATCCAGTATACGAATGCCAGACCGGCGATTGTAACAAGGGTGACTTCGAGTATCGCGTCACTACGGTTGGCTGAGTAAAAAAGCGCCTGGGGCACCATCACCAGCAGCGACATGCCTATGATAATCAGGGTAGGCAGAATGCCAAAAACAAATCCCGTGTACAGCACAAGCAGTAAAAACAGGTTGCGCTCGATCGTATGGCGGCTTAAATTGAAAAGGAAAACGTCGGACTTAAACCCGGCGGGCCATATTACATCACGGTATAAGAAAAGAGTAACGGAAGCAAATAGCAGCAGTATTATCCAAAAGTGGTATCTGGTCCAGACTTTATAAGGAATCCGCATCATAAACAGGTTCTGTATATTAAATATCGGACGATCATTGTTACAGGCTGCCAGCTCAGGGCAGTTCTTCGAGTGTCAGCCAGCCTTTTTTTAAGCCGTAAACTATCGCTTCAGAACGCGACCCCACACCCAATTTATTAAATATGCTGCGCAGGTGCGTCTGAACTGTCCTTACGCTCAAGGTGAGGCTGTCGGCAATCTCCATGTTGCTCATCCCCTGTGCGGCCAACCTCAGTACCTCGGTCTCCCTGTCGCTCAGGACTTCGCCTGCAGTTTGTACAGCCTGGCCATCGACCGGCGACCGCAATCTGTTTAAGACCTTTTTCATAATTTTGGGGTGTAATACAGGCTCACCGGTCATGACCTGCCGTATAGCTTCAATGAGTTCCTCACCGCTGGAATCCTTCAACAGGTAGCCAGCCGCTCCCGCCTCCAATAATGCGAAGACATATTCATCGTCATCGTAACCGGTCAAAGGGAGGATGGCGATATTGGGGTATATTGCTTTGATTTGCCGGGTTGCCTCTATACCGTTCAACCTGGGCATGGAAACGTCCATGATAATAATCTCGGGTTTCAATTTTTTCGCCAGTTCCACAGCCTCAATACCATCGCTGGCTTCGCCTACCACCTCAAAGTCAGGCTGTGATTCCAATAACTTCCGTGTGCCTTCCCTGACAACCTTGTGGTCTTCCGCCAGCAGAATTCTCATCTTTTCCATACAATATCTCCCCGTATGAATGTGATTATATACATAATAAATACACTATTCAAACTATCAACGGTTTGATGTCAGTATAAATGCTTAAGCATTTTACATTATTGGCTGTGTGGCCATGAATATTTATTGCCCTGTCAAATAGCATCGTTACAGGACCTGTTTCGGACAAATGCACCGATTAAGCTTTGAGGCGGATGAAATAGATGGACAAGTAGCCTAAATTTTAATTGCCGCTTCATTTTTGTTTTTAACAGGTGAAAAATCGGCTTAAGCGAGGCAACCCATTAGCGCTCACAATATAATTGAACGGCTCAACCAGGTTTCGCGCTCCCCATCAGGAGAGCAGACCACTTATTGGGCCGACAAGACTCCGTGCTGGGAGATGTGCCATTGCCCTGCCCAAATCCGTGAAGATTGTCCGGCCACAAAGTACCAGTTTGTCCCCTGCTGGCAGATCGAAGGGACGTACTGCAAGCTCGACGACTACGGAGAAACGGGCGCTGATACGAGCATATGCCAGGTCTGCCGCGTATATAAGAAATATGGCGGCGGCAAACCAATCGAATTGAAGCTATTAGGACGCGGAATTGATAGCTCGTTAAAATCTCTGGAAAGGGCTGCAAACATTGACTTTACTATCCGCTAATAGTAAGATACTGCTTTGGTTGTGCACTTTCTCCAGGGGAATGGGGTCGCTTGATCTCGTTCCCTTTTTTAATGTTTATATCCTGATTTAGGAGGATTTTTATGGCAAAACAGAAGGCAGCACCCGCATCTACCACTGACACCGGGAGAGGTTTCGCCGGCAGGGCATTCCAGCGCATACAGGGCATCATCGATGATACCGGCGGACAGGCAGGCGCCCCCATCCGAGTTTTGCAGCAGGCGCAGGGAATTGTCGGTTACCTCCCCCCCACCGTGTTGAAGACAATCTCCAGGGATCTAAAAATACCCCTGAGTGAGTTACATGGTGTCGTTACGTTCTACAGCTTTTTCACGATGCAACCCAAAGGCAGGCACGTTATCCAGGTATGCCTGGGTACAGCCTGCTACGTGAAAGGCGGTCAGGACATACTTGATTTATTAAAGAAGGAATATGGACTGGAACCCGAGGGAATCACGCCGGATGGCAAATTCTCGCTTGAGACTGTGCGTTGCCTTGGCTGCTGCGGCCTGGCGCCGGTCATAGCTATCGGTGACGACATACACAGAAAGGTCAAACCCGGCCACGTAAAAGATATCCTGAATATGTACCATTAGGAGGTAAAAGAAGTGCCTAAGATAACCTCTATTGAAGAGTTAGCCAAACTTAAAAAAACCGTGGAACCCAGGCTTAAAATCCGCGACGATGCGGATTTAAGCCATTTTAAGTCTTCCCCCGAGATTTGCATACAGCAATGCCGCGGCATGGGCTGCACCGCCGCCGGTGGAGACAAGGTAACCGAGCTTTTCGAGGAACTGCTGAAAAAGAAGGGCATGGAAAGTAAGGTAACCATAGTGCGGACGGGGTGTCTAGGCCCGTGTGAAATGGGCCCGACGGTTATCGTCAATCCGGGCGATATCCTTTACGTCAGGGTCAAGCCTGAGGATGTAAAGGAAATATTCGATAAACACATTGTGAAAGGCGAGATAGTGGAAAGGTTGGTCTACCACGATCCGACCACCAACCAAGCTATACCGGAGCGCCTCAAAATCAATTTCCTGGCCGACCAGGAATTCCGCATCCTGCACAACAACGGCATCATCGATCCCTGGAATATCGAAGAGTACATAGCCCGC
>JAPLHK010000036.1:0-3265 GCA_026389715.1 Chloroflexota bacterium | reverse complement strand
GACGAGGGAGATCCCGGCGCATATATGAACCGCGCCGTCCTGGAGGGCAACCCTCACTCCATCATCGAAGGCATGGCGCTGGGAGCGTACGCAGTGGGCAACGTGAAACAGGGGTTCGCGTACATACGGGCGGAATATCCCCTGGCAATTGAAACTCTGAGCGCGGCCATAGCGCAGGCACGTGATTACGGCCTGCTCGGTAAAAATATCATGGGAACCGATTTTGAATTCAACCTGGATATCTTCCCGGGCGCAGGGCTTTCGTCTGCGGCGAGGAAACGGCGCTGCTAATTTCCATCGAGGGCAAACGCGGCATGCCGCGGCAGAGGCCACCATTCCCCTCCAACAAGGGACTTTTCGGAAAACCATCTGCCATCAATAATGTTGAAACCTGGTCAATCATCCCCAGGATTATCCGTGAGGGCGCAGACTGGTTCGCCAGCGTCGGCAGTGAAAAGAGCAAGGGCACCAAATCATTCAGCCTGGTAGGTAAAGTCAACAACGTCGGCCTTGTGGAAGTACCCCTCGGCACCAGCCTCGGCAAGATCGTCTTTGACATCGGAGGCGGCATTCCCGGAGGCAAGAAATACAAGGCCACCCAGATGGGCGGACCTTCCGGCGGCGTAATTCCGATTGAACATGTCAACGTACCCGTAGACTATGAATCAGTAACCGCCCTCGGCGCCATTATGGGTTCGGGCGGCCTGGTGGTGATGGACGAAGACAGCTGCATGGTTGACGTGGCTAAATTCTTCCTGCAGTTCACCAGAGACGAATCCTGCGGCAAATGCGCGCCCTGCCGTGCCGGCATCCCCAAGCTGCTGGCATTGCTTAACAAGATCACCAGCGGCAAAGGCACTCTTCAAGATATCGATACAATCCTGGAGCTTTCGGAGATGATCCAGAAAGCTTCAATCTGCGGCTTGGGCCAGACGGCTCCTAACCCGGCGATTTCGACCATCCGGCATTTCAGAGAAGAGTACGAAGCGCATATCATCGATAAGAAATGCCCCGCGGCACTGTGCCAGTCACTTTTCCGGGCCCCCTGCCAGCATACTTGCCCGGTTGGTCTCGACGTGCCCGGCTATATATCTCTGATTAAAAATGATAAACCTGAGGAAGCATACAAGCTTATTATGCAGCGGTTGCCGCTGCCCATGACGGTCGGCCGTGTATGCCCGCACCCCTGTGAGAGAAAATGCCGCAGGGGACAGGTGGATCAACCTATTTCCATCCGGCACCTCAAGAGGTACGCTTCAGATTACGCTTATGAGCACGGCCTCTCGTACACACCGAAGGTCAAAGCGGCCAAAGCAGAGAAAGTAGCAGTTATCGGCGCCGGCCCTGCCGGCCTGGCTGCTGCCTGGGACCTCACGGTGGAAGGATATAAAGTGACCGTGTTCGAAGCCCTGCCGGTAGCCGGCGGCATGCTGGCCGTAGGCATTCCCGAATACAGGCTGCCGAAAGAGATACTCAATAAAGAGATCGACAACATCAAGAAGCTGGGAATCGAGATAAAATTGAATAGCCCGGTTAAGGATGTGGATGCCCTTTTCAAAGAGGGCTTCAAGGCAGTGTTCATTGGCATAGGCGCACATAAGGGCGATAAAATGGGCATCCCCGGCGAGGAACTCGAGGGTGTCTACGATGCAATAGAATTCCTGCGCAACATCAACCTCGGCAAAGACACCAAAATCGGCAAGAAGGTGGCAGTTGTTGGCGGCGGCAACTCCGCTATCGACGCCGCCAGGATTGCCCTGCGCAAAGGCGCCGAAGAGGTGCACATCGTCTACCGCAGGGAAAAAGCCGACATGCCGGCCGAGGAAGAGGAAATCTCTGCGGCTGAGGAAGAAGGCATTAAGCTCCACCTCTTGACTGCCCCGGTCAAAGTTATCGGTAAGGCCGGTAAGGTAGCGGGTATCGAGTGCAACAAGATGGCCCTCGGTGATTTTGACAAGAGCGGCAGGCGCTCGCCCAAGCCCATAACAGGATCCGAATATACCATCGAGATAGATACACTTATCGAAGCCATCGGCCAGAGGCCGGATACAGATTCGCTCAAGTTAGGCAGCATCAAGACAGGCAAGGGCGGCACCCTGGTTGCGGATAAAAGGACCCTGGCAACCGACCAGCAGGGAGTCTTCGCCGGTGGCGACGCCTTCACCGGACCCTGGACCGTCATTGAAGCCATAGCATCAGGACACCCAGGGTTGACCGGCAGGATCCCGAAGATTTCACATACTCGAACGTACCGCCAACCGATGCGGAGACCGCGGAACGCGCCAGGGTTGGCATAGCTGAGATCAGGCTGGCAGACAGGAAGACTTCCATGAAAGAAGTAGTCATTGACTACACGGCCAAGGAAGCCAAAGAAGAATGCAGCAGATGCCTGAGATGCGATATCGGATAGGAGAATAGGCAAATGAGTGAAATAACATTAAACATTAACGGTAAACAATGTAAGGGCAAACAGGGCGATAGTGTCCTGGATGTCTGCGTGGCCAATGGCATCGATCTTCCTACCCTGTGCCACTATAAAGGTCTCACTGATGTCGGCGCCTGCAGGATGTGCCTGGTTGAAATCGAAAAGGAAAGGAACTTCGTTCCAGCCTGCACTCATCCCGCCAGTGACGGACAGGTGGTGAAAACCAGCAATGAGAAACTCGAGAAATACCGCCGCCTCATCCTTGAACTCATGTTTACAGAGCGAAACCATCTCTGCGCGTATTGCGTGGAC
This sequence comes from Chloroflexota bacterium, assembly GCA_026389715.1. Classification (GTDB taxonomy): domain Bacteria; phylum Chloroflexota; class Dehalococcoidia; order GIF9; family UBA5629; genus CAIMUM01. Next base: position 528 of record JAPLHK010000036.1, on the reverse strand, counting down.
AGCGGAGATTGCGAATTGCAGAGCCTTGCGTATAAATACCAGATGGACAACGCCAGGTACCAGTACGCCTGGCCCACCCAGGTAACCGATTCGTCAAACCCGTTCATAGTCATGGACCACAACCGCTGCATCCTATGCGGAAGGTGCATCAGGACCTGTGATGAGATAACCGGCGCGCATGCACTCGACTTCGGCAAACGCGGCTGGAAAACCAATGTCTGCGCCGATATCAATCAACCGCTGGGCGAATCATCCTGTATCTCCTGCGGCGGTTGTTTTCAAGCCTGCCCGACGGGCGCCATATTCTCCAAGGCCAGCGCTTACCGGGGCAAGCCTGTGGAATGCACTATGGTGGAATCTACCTGCGCCGTCTGCGGCGTCGCAATGCAGGCTGCGCCCACGATGGCCAGCAGGCCGGCGGCTTTCACCGTCGTCAGCAGGTTCTGCGTCCACTTTCCTTCCCGCACCCCGAGGATGTTGATCGCGCTAAGAATCACGATCGGGACGACCGCGTACGTGATCAACACG
>JAPLHK010000016.1:7309-22705 GCA_026389715.1 Chloroflexota bacterium | reverse complement strand
GCGCAGCACGGTAATCCCCGCCGCGAAATAGGGGCGCCGCCCCTGAGGCCGGAAACATTGATTTAAGCACTGCAGGAAGGTATCATATAAATTAGACATGTTAAACGCAAGGGTGAAAGGAGGGTGGTATGACAATCAGGAATAAGGAAGACGCACAGCGGGTACTGAGGTCCGTGCCCGAAGTGAAGCGTTTTTATTGCCACGACGGGGAGATTTTGAGCAACATATATGAATTGAAGGTGGTACTGGGCAAGATGCACAGCTCGGCCTACCGTCACCATGTCACGGATGAGAAGAACGACTTCGCACGCTGGGTACGCGAAGTGCTCGGCGATACCAAGCTGGCCGGCGACCTGGCAAAATGCCAGGAGCAGAAAGAAGCATTTCGCATCGTTGCAGACAGGATTGCCTGGCTTCAGGCCAGAGCTTGAGAATAGAATTATACCGGCATTGAAAGGGCGCTTGATTTGACTGTTGCTTACACACCTAAAGACGCGGTACTTGACGTAGTCGCTATCGCATTGATCCTGGCGCCCGAGCCGCTGACCACCCCCATCGGCATCAGCCTGCTATTGCGCAAACGGGGTGACGGCGCCAACGAAATGGCGCACCCCATCCGCGTGTACCCCGAATATGTCTATAAGGTTGATACCATACGCGGCAGGGAGATAACCTGGGAGGTCAGGACCATCCAGACAGGCCAGTTGCCGCTCGGGGAGCTTAACAGGCCCAACATTGAGTTCAAGCCCCGGGAGGAGTTTATACGCTCGCGCACGGCCCCTGAAAAGAGTGCGGCGCAAAAGATCCGCGAGAACCTTCCTCCCGGCGTCAGGGTGCACCATGAAATTTTCCGCCCTCCCCGGGCGCCGGCCAGCCAACAATCCGCCGTCATCCCCGGCGAGACCATTTACCATACGCTGCGCCAGGCGCCACAGTTAAATACGCTGAATAATAAAGCTCCGGCGCCGGGAAACATACACCACACCATCGAGAATAGCCCCGGCTATTACCGGGCGACAGCTGCCGGCCCGGCCCGTAGCGCACCGCCGGACATAATCCACCACACACTCAAGGAGGCCCCGCGCAGCGACAACCCGGCCAACATTGTCAAGCCGGTGCGCATCGTCCAGCACCACACAGTTGATCCCACTCCCCCCATCCAGTTCAAAGGCCGCATCATCAGGAAGGACCCTGGGACCCCTGAAAACAGGGGAGGCATCATCGGCAGGAACGGGGACAGGAGCCGCCGCTAAACAGACGCCCGGCCCTAAAGGCGAATTACTATTTGCTGGCGGTCTTTTTCCCGCCGCTTAAATTGCCAACTCAGCCCGCAAGTCATAAAATTATCACCTGGAACCAGAATTAAACAGCCGGAGCATAACGCATGCCTCACAAAGCAAAAAACCACGATTACAAGTCCCACATCATTGAGGAATACTTCATCACCGAGGAACCCTTTTACCTGCCGCTTAAGGATGAAGTGGCGCTTTTTGAGGCTGCCTATGCAGAGCGCATACCCGTGCTCCTCAAAGGCCCCACAGGCTGCGGCAAGACCCGCTTCCTGGAATATATGACATACTGCATGAGCCAGCAGGAAAAGACCAGACCCCGGTCACCCCGCCAGCGCCATGACGGCATACCCCTTATCACCATCGCCTGCCACGAAGACCTGACCGCCAAGAGCGGCGGGATATGTTACCTGGACGAGGTAGTCGAGGCGCGCAAGGACACTATCGTTCTCATCCACCCCCTGGCCGACCACCGCCGCTCTCTTTACATCGAGAAGAAAGGGGAGATGCTGGAAGCCAGCGACAGCTTTATGCTGGTCATATCCTACAACCCGGGCTACCAGTCAATACTTAAAAACCTCAAGCACAGCACGCGGCAGCGTTTCATCGCTATCGAGTTCACACACCCGCCCAAAGATATCGAGGCCAGGATCATCGCCCACGAGGCAGGGGTGAGCGCGGAGATCGCCGGCCGGCTGTCCATGCTGGGCGAAAAGATACGTAATCTCCGCGAGCAGGACCTTTCCGAGGTCATCAGCACCCGCCTGCTCATTTATGCCGCCCGCCTCATCAAGCAGGGCATACCCGCCAGGCGCGCCTGCGAAGTGGCGGCCGTCTGGTCGATAACCGACGATCTCGAAGTGCAGAAATCGCTCAAGGAAGTCGTTACCGCCATTTTTGAATAATCTCAGGGTAAGTTATGAGTAATCCACCAATAAAAACACAGCATGCTGACAACGAAGCCGGAGATAAATATCACGGTATAGAGTTCGCATCTGTAGGGCCCGTTTTACAGGTATACTGCAAGGCCTTGACCGGTAAAGAGGTCGATATATCCGCCGGCGATGGCGCCCTGACCTCCCTCCGCAATACCTGGTGGGGCCAGCTGGCATCGGGCAATTCGCCCAACGGCCATGTCAGCATCGCTGTCCCGGCCTCCTTCATGGAATATCCGGGCTACGATGACAACTTCGGCTGGTACAAGTCAGCGGTCACCCAGCAGGTCGCCCACGTGGAATTCGGCTCGTTCGATTTCATTTTTGAAAAAGAGTCGACGCTTTTCGAGGACCTTCGTTACCAATTGAAAGGTGAAGAGGGCCACGGCAGCAACGCCTATGAGAAATACCTGGCCCTCTTCAGTGACCGCCTGCTGGCCGCGCTGGTCTTCGTAGCTGTTGAGAACGCCCGCATCAATTACCTGGTCAAATACTATTACACCGGCCTGAAGCGCAGCTACCGCCGCATGCAGGAGGGCGCGCTGCTGGCGCTCTCACAGGCGCCCGCCATGACTCTGCGCCGCGCCTTTATCGAACTGCTGGAAGGACTTGAGATCAATGCCATCCTCGCCATCGATGAGGATGCTCTTTATGAACCGCTCAACGCGGCCAAAGGTGTGCTCGACCGCCTGTGCCAGGCCCACGCCACGGTTGAGGATGCCGCTGAGGCCGCCATCCGCATCTATGAAATCGCCCGGAAGGTACCTAAAAAGGGTTTTGCTACCAGCGCGGGCGGCTATACCAGCGAGAACCGCGACCCACAATACTCCGACCTTGAGGGACAGGAATTCCTGGGAAACTTCAACATGGACAAGATGAAGCTCAATATGGAGATGAGGGCCAGCAGCGGGCAAAAATCGACCATGCCCATGACCGCGGAGGACCTTCAGAAGCTGGGCGACCAGAAGATAGGCATCACAGATATCAAGGACGCGCAGTTCCTCTCGGGCACCGGCCTTTCCGCGGCGGACCTGCCGCGCGGAGTGCAGGTCGTCCAGTTCTCACAGGACAAGTACCAGAAGGTTGACCGCTATACACCCGCGGACTCCATCACACCCATTCCCCCCGAAGCCGAGGAAAAACTGACCTACTACGATGAGTGGGATTTCCGCGCCAAACGCTACGTGGGACAGTGGTGCTGCATCAGGGAAAAGGTGCTGGGCGAGGGCAGCAGCTACTTTTACGACAAAACCCTGGAGAGCCGCAGGAACCTGGCCATCGAGATCAAGCGGCAGTTCGAGAAGCTGCCGGCCGAGTTGCTCTACAAGGCCAAGAACCTGGATGACGGCGACGAGTTTGACCTCGACCTGGTCATCAGCGAACTGATGGATAAGCGCGCCGGGCACACGCCATCCGGCAAGGTCTACATGAAAAAGAAAAAGATCCAGCGCGACGTGGCCGTAGCCTTCCTGCTGGATATGAGCGGCTCCACCGCCGACCTCATCAGCAAAAACCGCACGCCGATGCAGTACGACGAATCCATCAAGTACGACTTCATGAGTTTCGTCATGCAGCCGCGCCGCCGCATCATCGATATCGAGAAGGAGAGTATCGTCCTGCTCTGTCACGCCATCGAGTCGCTGGGCGACAACTACGGTATTTACGGATTCTCCGGCCATGGCCGCTCCAAGGTGCAGTTCCTGGTCATCAAGGACCTCAACGAAGCGTTCTCGGAGAAGATCAAGCGGCGCGTGGACCAGATAGCCCCCATCCACGGCACACGCATGGGCCCGGCTATCCGCCATACCACGGCCAGGCTCGATGCCTGCGGCAGCTCGCTTAAGCTGCTCTTCTTAGTCAGCGACGGCTACCCGCAGGATTCGCTTTACGGCTACGACGATGATGACAAGGAATATGCTATCCACGATACCAAGATGGCGCTCATCGAAGCCTCAAAGAAGAACATCACGCCATTTTGCCTGACCGTGGATTCCGCCGGTAACGATTACCTGCGCACCATGTGCAACGATATCGGCTACGAAGTCCTCGACGATATCGAAACCCTGCCCCACCGCCTTCCGATGCTTTACAAGAAGCTGTCCGTGTAATTAAAGGGCGGCCTCATTTTCCGGGCCCGGCATACTTGAGCATCTCCGCCAGTACCTGCTTGCCAAGCGCTACATCGTCACGGTCAGGGCAATGCTGGCCATCGGGGACATAGAAATATCTCCCGCTCTTTATGACATAGTCTTTGGCCAGGCCTAAACCCAACCAGGGATCCATGCCTCCTCCCACATATATCATGGGGACCTTGAGCGTATCCAGCATGGCCCGCGGTGACCAGGCAGCAGCGGTAGCGGATTTGGGGTCGCTGCCGAAAAGCGCCCTGCTCTCGGCTATGAAATCATCTTTGCCCCGCGTGAAAACACCGCCCGGTTGCGCAGACACCTCGAAGATTCCGGTCTCAGCGCACTGCTGATATCTCCACACTCGCCATCCGTAATCGCCTGTGACGGCTTCATCATGCGTCAGGATTTTCTTGCTATTGGAGGCAGCATATTTCCATGCTCCTTTTTGGGCAATTGTATCGTCGAGGAAGTGCAGCACCCCCAGGAAAGATGGGGTCGGCAGCGCGGCAAAGGCCTTAAAAACGGGCAGCAGAGGTTTATACTGGCCGTACTGTGTGGTGCCGTGTATAAAGGCGATGAGAAACTCCCTCTCCATCCAGTTACTGTCGAACAATTGCTGCGGCTCAAGGTTCTTGATATGGGCAACCAGCCGCTGATAGGTCTCGTCGCCCATGGTGACGCGCACCTGGCGGTCATAGGCATCCATCGTGAAAGGCCAGTCAACCACACCACTGGAACTCAAGATAACTTTTACGTCATCCGGATAGGATGCGGCAAAGTTGATAACGAGCCCGCCGCCGTAGCTGTGACCCGCCGCCATCCATGGGCCTGAATATTTTTGTTTAAATTTTTGGACGACACTATCATAGTCCGCCAGCGCCTGGTCGATAGTAACGTAGGATGGCACAGATTGGTCCGCGTCTGAGGTGATGCTCTGGCCGTAGCCCCTGTGCTCGGCCTGCAGGAAGATAACGTCCCGGGGCGAACCGTAATCCTTATAGAATTTAGCCAGTTCTTTGACCGTAATATCGTGTTCGTTTCCCAGTATGAAAAATACCGGTGAACTGTCGGCGGCTCCTTTCGGTATCAGGATATTTACCTCCTCGCTAAAAGAGGGCCCGGACAAATTATTGTGGTCGACCGGCTGCTGAATCGAAGTGTGGATAATCTCGTAATCTGACGTAACGGTGCGGTCGGGCTGCGACGCGCCTGCAGGGCTGGAACAGGATATTGCCATAGGGACCAGCGCCAGAATTGCTATAAAAAGCGCAACTACCCTGGTGGCGGCAACATGCTTTTTGATTTTCATTTCTTTATACTCCTTTATCTATCTTTAACTAAACTGGCGAAAATGCGCCCGGCGGACCGCTTTCCGGCCTATGTCCCCGGTGTAGCCGGCTGATGCTTCTTTTTATACCTGCGGTAGAGGAAGAAGATCAGCAGTCCCACCGCTATCCAGATGAAGCCGACGATGCGTCCTATTACATGCGTATAGATCACTATCAGCCAGGTAACAGCCGTGGCTATGCCGCCCAGCACCGCCGGCAGCGGTATCTGCCTCCCCCGGATAGTGATATTGAGCGGTATTTTGAAAGGACGCGGCAATTCCGGCTCTTTAATGCGCAGTGTGATGATCGAGGCATGGGCCAGTGTATAAGCCAGCACAGCGCCGAAAGCATAAAGGTCGGCCAGCAACTCCACCTTGCCGGTACCTATTAGCCCGATTGCAATAGCAGAAAATATCAAGATGGAATTGACGGGAACATGCGCCCTCTTGCTGAGATTGCTGAAAAAACCGGGGAGCTGCTGGCGCTGTCCCATGAAGTAGGCCAGGCGGGACGCGCCGAGCATGCCGGCGTTGGTCGCAATGATAAGTATGGTTGAGGCCAGCATGGCTACCCAGAACCCGAGGAAAACGGGTATGTAGCCGGGCATGGCGTAAGCAATGCCCATTATGGGGTCCTCAAGAAATTTTTGCGTCAGGTCAGAGACCCACTTGCCGTCGGGCGCCTGATAAACCGGGTATGCGCTGAGCGCCGTCATCGAGAGGAAAGCGTAGAGGACTATCACCGTGACAAATACCATCATCACAGCCCTGGGTATGCTCTTTACAGGGTCTTTTGCTTCGCTGCCGAGGTTGGCCACCGTCTCTATACCAGTGTAGGCCACCATGGAAATAGATATGCCGAATAGCAGCTGGTCCATGGTCGGGGCCTCGCCCCAGTGAATATTGTTTATGAGCGTGGGCAGGTTGATGATCAGGAAAGCTCCCAGTACCGCCACCAGCACCTGTGTGCCGATATCCACAACAACAAGGAAGATATTCAAGCGTGCCGATTCCTTCACACCAACCATGTTGATCAGCGCCAGCCCTATTACGATCGTTACTCCAACGATACTGTTGGTGGGCCAGGTCTTAAAAACCGGGATGAAAAATCCTATGTAGTTGGCCGCGGTAAACGCCGAGATGGCGATGGTTACAATGTAGTCGATCATGAGCACCCAGCTGGTGAGGAAACTTACCCAGTCGTTAAATGCCCGCCTGGCAAAGGCGCCCGAACCGCCCGATTCAGGTATGGCGGTAGCGCCCTCGGCATAGGTGAGGGCAGTGAACAGGAAAAGGACGCCGGAGAGCATCAGCACCGGCGGTGTAAGTCCCAGCGCCGACATGGATACCACGCCCAGCGCATAGTAGATGGAAGAACCGACATTGCCGTACGCGGCGCTGAACAGGCCCCCGACCCCCAGCACCCTGTGCAGCCTGCGGGGCAGCTTCAATTTACGGAGTACAAAAAAATCGCCCGGCCGGCCGCCGCGGGTCATCTGGTCTGGCGCCGGCCCTCCGGGAAGGTTGTTGCCGGGCTTACCTATTTCACTCAAGTTAAACGCCTGCAAAAATATAGCAGCTACCGCCCCGCTTTACAATTGGGACGGCAGCTGCATGGGCGTTACTCGTTGCGCGTACCTTTTTAATAATTCTCGGCCAGCAGTTCATAGTAGGACTGCGGATGCTTGCAGGCCGGGCATAGCTTGGGTGCGCTTGTCCCTTCATGCACGTAGCCGCAGTTGGTGCAATGCCACTTTGTTGTCTTTTTCCTCTTGAAAACCTCGCCGCCGGTGATGTTCTTGATCAGCTTTCGGTACCTGGCCTCATGAAATTGCTCTACCTCGGATATCTGCTTGAACGAGAGGGCAACCTGTGTGAATCCCTCGTCCCTGGCTATCTTGGAGAAGTTTTTATAAAGCTTGGTCCATTCCATGTTCTCACCGGCCGCGGCAGCTTGAAGGTTAGCCTTGGTATTCTTGATCATGCCGGCCGGGTAGGCTGCCACAATCTCGACATCACCTCCCTCCAGATATTCGAAGAATATCTTGGCGTGCTCTTTCTCGTTTCCGGCTGTCTCCTCGAAGATGTTGGCTATCTGCATGTAGCCGTCCTTGCGCGCTTGGCCGGCGAAATACGTGTACCTGTTCCTGGCCTGCGATTCGCCCGCAAAAGCCTTGAGCAAATTTTGCTCGGTTTTAGTACCCTTGAGTGATTTGGCCATCTACTTTTCCTCCTATCCTGCAATAATTAGCTCCGCAGTCCACGCGGGCCCGCCTGTATGCAACCCGGGTCGCGCCACCGCGTCGCCTCCTTTATCAATTTAGTACTTTCTTGCCTTGTCCGCAACCTTGCTGCTGCTATGAGCCTATGGCCTGCCCGGTTTGCACCGCGTATTTGTAAAGCCTGCCCAGTGCACGTATCGTCACCTCGCTTGAAGAGTATACAGGCAAATGATTTTGTTCGAAAGCCTGCTTGAGCATGAGGTTGCCCTGCCTGTCCTCGTCATCCTCCAGGAACGGGTCAAGCGACACGCTGAGGAAGACCGGCTTACCCATGACATCCCGGCAATAGAGGCTGCCCTCAACCATCATCTCGCAGATTAGCTTCATGTGGTCGATCGCCTCGTGTTTGCGCGCCCTGCGTATATACCTGAACTGGTCGAACATGAAAACCAGTGAATCGATATTTTCATCCGAGGCCACCACCTTTATAATGTCGGTCAGTCCGCCCTCTTTCTGAAATACCTTGTAGAAAATAGGCCAGGCGTCGAGCGGGTTGCCTATGCTGGTGCCCGCCAGCGGCACCAGCCGGCGTAAAGCCTTGAGCGTAGTATCGCTGAACCGCGGGACCTCCATGCCTTCGGCGGCGCACAGGTCGGTCTGGATAACACTGAAGCCTCCCGAATTGCTTATCAAAGATACGCGGTTGCCCCTGGGCAAGAGGGAATGGCTGAAGGCAATTATGGTATTTACCAATTCGTCGTGGTTGCTCACCTGTATCACGCCGCACTGCCTGAACAGCGCCTTCCAGACCTCCGGCGTGCCGGTCAACTGTCCCGTGTGTGATTTAGCCACGCGGTTGCCGTTGTAGGTCAGCCCGCCCTTGATAGCAACGACGGGTTTGCGGACGGCCGCATAGCGAAGCGCGTCATGTAATCTCCTGCCGTTTTTCGCACCCTCGATATAGAGAGCGATAACCCTGGTCTGCGGGTCATCGGCCATGTATTCCAGGAAATCCGGGCAGTCGAGGTCTGAGGCGTTGCCGTAGCTCACGACCTTGCTGAAGCGCAGGTTCTTGGTTTTGCCGAAGTAAGAGAACGATTCGGCCACACTGCCGCTCTGGGCGATCACACCCACATTCCCCTCTTCCTCGCTGGATTCCGGCACAATGGCCAACCCCGAGCGCGGACAATAAATTCCGAAGCAGTTAGGGCCGATTACGCGGATCTTACCGGCGGCGGCGGCGATCAGCTTTTTCTCCAATTCGATCCCCTCGGCTAGCCCGGTCTCGCTGAAACCCGAGGTGTAGATGTGCGCCCCCGCTATGCCCTTGGCGATGCATTCCCCGATTACCCCGGGAACGTAGTTGGCATTGATACCGATGATGGCATAATCCACGGGCCCTTCGATATCGAGAACACTGGCATAGCACTTCCTGCCGAATATCTCCTTGTACTTTGGGTTAACCAAATATACATGGTCCCTCATCTTGGTATTCATCAGGGCCAGAGTGGCTATGTCCGCCACGGGCGACGCGCCGATGATCGCCACCTTTTGCGGGTGGAAGATGCCGTCCAACTCCTGGTACTGCTCTTTTTTCAAATGCGGTGCCTCCTTTTACTGAAACGGGCAGGCCGTCATCCCCGCCCGGCCTGCAGCCCGAACGGAAATAGGCGCTGATTTAATTTAAATAGTTTAAAATTATATAATATTTGGGCCGGCATAATTAAGTGCAGGCATGGTTGATGGCGCAATATGATCCGCTAATTAAATATAAATTGTAACGAGGTAACCGCATGTATGAGTTGATAAGCCGCGCCGGCAAGTACACTGCCGCAGTCCTGCTGATTTTGATCGCATTGGCGGCCTGCGCTGCGCCGGCGGTCAAGCCCAGGCCGGTTTCCCCGCCGCCACCGCCGGCGGTATCTCAGCCTGAGATCATGAACATCATAGGGGCGCAGGAGTGGAATCCCGGAAAAGAGAATACCCTGTTTTGTGCCGCCAGGGACCCCGACGGTAATCCCCTGACCTATGTTTGGACGGCCGAGAACGGCACCATCACAGGCGATGGGCAAAAGGTTACCTGGCTTCCGCCCGACACAACCGGTGACTATGAGATCTCGGTCAAGGTCGACAACGGCAAGGGAGGAGAAGCAAGCTTCAGCAAACGGTTTAGCGTAACAAATCCGCCTCCGCCGGAGCCAGATAAGACCATTTACCTGAAGATGTCGGTCCCCTCGACAACCACAACAGTAACGCAGGGCCGGGTCCGGGCCTTTTTTGTCATTGAGGTACAGTGTGTTATGGAGGGGGCTGACCCCAAAGACTTCACATACACCTGGGGCGTGACCGGCGGGAAACTGATGGCTGACGGCCTCGAAGACGGCAAGGCGAGCAGGGTGGGCTGGTTGGCGCCTGGCTCGGGAGGACAATACAAGATTGCTGTGCTCGTTCAGGATAAATCGGGCAACCAGGCAGCGGGCGAGGTCGACATGGAGGTGCTTTGCTGCAGGGACCCCTAATCTCAGTTTAGTTTGGCCGGGACGATGGATACCGATATGAAACTGCAGAATAAACCTCTATCGGCTCTGTTAACAGCTATAACCATACTTGGTCCGGCGTTCATAGCCGCGTCCTGTACGGCGCCCGCGCCGCCTATTCCTGCCTCTGCGCCGGCGGCCAACCGGCCACCCCTCATTCAATCGATAAACGGCTCCAGCGATTGGGAACCGCAGGCGGAGGGGGATTTTACCTGTGTGGCAACAGACCCCGACGGCGATAACCTGACTTACGCCTGGTCGACGGATAACGGCACGATTAAGGGCAACGGGGCTTCCGCCATATGGACATCGCCTCCTGCGATGGGTAAATATCATATTAGCGTGACGGTCAGTGACGGCAAGGGAGGGGAGGCCAGTGCAGTCCAGGAGGTCAGGGTAGTTATCAATGCCGACGGCAGTGTATCTCAGGACGCGCCCGTCGTTTTGAAAATGTCCTTCCCCTCGAAGGAAACCGTCACGGTTGCGGGAAGGATGCGCATCTGGACGGCTATACCTATCGAATGCATCGTGGATAGCCCGGACGCAAAGAACCTCAAATATACCTGGAGCGCTGCCAGCGGGAGGTTCCAGGCGGCAAGGGGGCTGAGCCTGGAGGGCGGCACCGCCAGCAGAGTCAACTGGATATCCCCGGGGGCCGGGGGCGACTACACGGTCAACGTCACGGTGACGGACAGCAGCGGCAATGAAGCGAAGGGACAGGTCAATTTCAAAGTAATCTGCTGCACCACCGAGTAGAGGGTAGACCGGGCAAATAAGCATTTTGCCGCCAATCAGCGCCGGGCCGCCTTATTATATTCTTCAGTATTCCATATTTATGCCGCTTGCATTAAAATATCCCTATTAATAGTGGCAGGAGGTATGTATGAGCAAATACGAGGTCAAGGGTAAGAACGTCCTGATCACGGGCGCGGCTTCCGGCATCGGCCGGGAATTTTCCAAGCTCTTCGCTGCGGACGGCGCCAACCTGGTGCTGGACGACCTGCCGGCCAAAAAAGAGGTGCTGGCTCAATGGGCCAAAGAGCTCGCCGCTAAATACAATATCAATACCTGGTCATTCAGCATCGACCTCTCTACAGAAAATGGCCCGGAGCAGCTTTATGCTTCAGCCAGGGAAGCGGCAGGTTCCATAGACGTTCTTATGAACGATGCCGGCACGCTCGAATATGGGAATTTTTCGGAAATCGATTACGCCAGGCAGGTATTCATGGTCAAAACCAATGCTCTGGCCCTATTCAAGCTGACCTGGCTCGCGCTGCAGGATATGAAAAAAGCGGGCAGCGGCAGGATAATCAATATGTCGTCCTGCGCGGCTTTTCAGCCTACCCTTTACCATGCGGCCTACGGCGCCAGCAAGGCTTTCGTACAGAACCTCAGTGAGACCGTTAACGCCGAGCTGTCAGGCACCGGTATCAAGGTTTTCGCTTTCAGCCCGCCGTACACCAGAACACCGCTGCTGAAGGCCGGCAACCTTCCGGAAAAACTGCGCTGGTTCGCTATCAGCGGACTCTGGGACCCGGCGGTTATTGCCAAACAGGGCTATAAGGCCTTCAAGCAGGGCAAGACCATGTTTATCCCCGGGCCGATGAACTGGCTGATGCACTCGGTCATCGTGCGCCTGACTCCGCACAGCCTGTTGAATATGACCTCGAAGCTGATGATGAAGGGATAGCCAGGTCAATTTTTTTAGAGGTTTGTATATGCTGAAATTGCCCGTTTATTTATTAGTCCTCTTATGCTTTAGTCTCGTGTTTGCCTCATGTGCCCCTGCAGTCCAACCGGTCTATGCCAAACCGTTGAGCGGGGCCAGCCTGTATGCAGACGTGGTGAAATATACAGCCTTTGAGAACCACCGCACGGCCTCGCCGGGGGATATTGCCACCTCGGAGTGGCTGGCGAGCGAGCTGAACAAGGCTGGCTTCAAAGCCGAGGTCAGATCCTGGAAGCTGAAGCAGTTTTTCCTTTCCGGATGCGACCTCAAGGTCGACGGGGCATCCGTGGAGAGCTTCCCCGGCTGGTATCCCAATGCCGCTCCCGTGACCGCCGCCCTGGCCGTCTACGATGACGGCGACACGGGTAACTTGAAAGGTAAAATAGCCTACGCGGGGCCAAAGTACGGGGCCATCTCCAATACGGGCGGCATCAAGCTGGTGGAAAAAATCCGCGACGCCGGCGCTGTCGGCCTGGTCGTGGCCTGCCACGGCACGGCCGACAACGGCCTGCTCGTGGCCGCCAACGCCGAGATGAAGAGTACCGGCCCGGAATATTACCAGGCCGCGCTGCCCATCCCGGTGGCGCTCGTGGCGACTAACGATGACGCCAGGCTGGCCGCAGCCGCGCAGGCCGGCAAAAGCGCTTCGATAACCGTAACGGGCGAGACCAGGGAGGTTACCGCCAACAACGTGGTGGGTATACTCAAGGGCGGCGATAAATGGGTCATCGTCACCACTCCTATCTCGGGCTGGTTCAAGTGCGGCGGCGAGCGGGGTACCGGTGTCGCGCTCTTCCTCGGCCTGGCCCGCTGGATAGGCATGAACAGCCACAAGTACAGCTATATCTTCATCGGCAATTCCGGCCACGAGCTGGCCTACGTCGGCTCCCATTTTGCGCCCGACGAGTACCTGCCCGCCTATAATATCAACAAGGACAACGTCGCCTGCTGGTTCCACCTGGGCGCCTCCATAGCCTGCCGCAGCTGGCAGAAAGACGGCGCGAACTTCAAGCCCCTGGACGTGCCGAACGATGCCTATTTCCTGGCGGCGTCCTCTTTCGTCGGCGTCAAGGGCCTGTACATGGGCACCGGGACCTATGCCGGGGAACTGGTCAACATAGTCAAATGGGGTTACACGGCCTGCGGCTTCTTCGGATCCAACTATTTCTTCCACACCCGCATGGATACCGAGCAGGAGACCAGTCCCGCCCTGCTGGAGCCCGTCGGGGACGGGTTAATCAAATTCTTCACGGCGCTGGAAGCGGGAAAATAGCCGTACGGGTTAGCACCTTAGGATAGCGCAGGCAGCGTTTCCCCGGCAGGTCTTGCCTGGACCGCGGCTACATATTCCGCCGGTACTTGCCGCCCACCTGGTATAGGGCATTGGTGATCTGGCCCAGTGAAGCAAAGCGCGCCGTCTCCATCATCTGCTCGAAAACGTTGCCCCCCGCCACAGCTACCTGCTGCAGTTTCTTGAGTGTTTCCTGCGCCCTGGCGGTGTTGCGCTTCTGGAAGTCGCGCAGGTTGTCTATCTGCCCCTGCTTCTCCTCGCTGCTGGAACGGCTGAGCGGTATGTCGAAAGGTATCAGGTTGCCTTCCCTCGGATTCAGGTAGGTATTCACGCCTATGATGGGCAATTCACCGGAATGCTTGCGCTGCTCATAGAGCATTGACTCGTCCTGTATCTTGCCGCGCTGGTACTGAAGCTCCATGGCGCCCAGCACGCCGCCGCGCTTGGAGATGTGCTCAAACTCGTCTAATATCGCTTCCTCCACCAGTTCGGTCAACTGCTCAAGTATATATGAGCCCTGCCATACATTCTCGTTCCTGGTGAGGCCGAACTCCCGCATGATGATAAGCTGCACCGCCATGGCCCGCCGCACCGACTCCTCGGTAGGCGTGGTGATGGCCTCATCGTAGGAGTTGGTATGCAGTGAATTGCAGTTATCATAGAAGGCCAGCACAGCCTGTAGCGTTGTGCGGATGTCGTTGAACTGTATGTCCTGCGCGTGCAACGAGCGGCCGGAGGTCTGGATATGGTATTTAAGCTGCTGGCTGCGCTCGTTTCCGCCGTACTTCTCCCGCATGGCCACCGCCCAGATGCGCCGGGCCACGCGCCCGATGACCGCGTATTCAGCGTCCATGCCGTTGGAGAAGAAAAAGGACAGGTTGGGAGCGAAAGAATCCAGGGGGAATCCGCGCGCAAGGTAATACTCCACATAGGTAAAGCCGTTGGCCAGCGTGAAGGCCACCTGGGAGATGGGATTGGCCCCGGCCTCGGCGATGTGATAGCCCGAGATAGAGACCGAGTAGTAGTTGCGCACGCTGTGCTTGATAAAATATTCCTGTATGTCGCCCATCATCTTGAGCGCGAACTCGATGGAGAAGATGCAACTGTTCTGCCCCTGGTCTTCCTTGAGTATGTCGGCCTGCACCGTACCGCGCACCACCGAGAGGGTTTGCGCCTTTATCCTGGCGTGCTCGTCCGGCGTGGGCAGCCTGCCCTGCTCTTCCCTGAATTTATCCACCTGCTGATCGATGGCCGCGTTCAGGAAAAAGGCCAGCATAACCGGCGCCGGCCCGTTGATGGTCATGGAAACCGAGGTATTGGGCGAACACAGGTCGAAGCCGGCGTAGAGTTTCTTGATGTCCTCCAGCGTGCAGATGGATACACCCGACTCGCCGACCTTGCCGAAGATATCCGGGCTTTCCTGCGGATCTTCACCGAAGAGCGTCACAGCGTCAAAGGCTGTGGACAGCCGCTTGGCTTCGTCGTTCTGCGAGAGGAAATGGAAGCGCGTGTTGGTACGCACCGGACCCCCCTCGCCGGCGAACTGCCTCTTCGGCTCCTCATCCCTGCGCCTGAAGGGGAAGACGCCCGCGGTGTACGGATAGCTGCCCGGCACGTTCTCCAGCATCAAATACTTGAGCCTCTCACCGTGGTCCTTCAGGTCGGGCACGCTCACCCTGGGGATACGCGTGCCGGCCAGGGTCGTATCGGTTAATTCAACTTTATATTCCTGGTCTCGCACCCTGTAACGGAAATAATCGCCTCCGTAGGTCCTGCGCAGTTCATCCCAGCCCTCCAGCAACTTCCGGTCTTCCGGCTTGAGCTTAGACTGAAGCGCCGCTATTTTCTTGTCGATGGCCTCATGTGCGGCCTCGTCCTCTATTTCCATCCGGGTCAAACCGAGTTGCTGGATGCGCCGCGCGATATCCGCCTGCTTC
>JAPLHK010000016.1:0-7300 GCA_026389715.1 Chloroflexota bacterium | reverse complement strand
TCTGCACGCCTTTCTTATGGCCGCGCACCGTCTCGGCGATCTCACCCAAGTAACGTATGCGGTCCGGCGGTATGATATGGCGTACGGCGCTGGTATGCGAGACCCTGTCCTCAGGTATGTTACAGGCGAACTTCCGCCCGCATTTATCATCGATGAATTCCACCAGGCCGGCGTACAGACCGTTCACGCCCTCATCGTTGTAGCGGGCCGCGATGGTGCCGTACACGGGCATCTGCTCTAACGGCACATCGAACTTCTCATGCGTGCGCCGCGGTTGCCGCCTCACCTCGCGCAGCGCGTCCTCCGAACCCTTCTTATCATATTTATTCAGCACCACGATATCGGCATAATCGAGCATATCTATCTTCTCGAGCTGGGTGGGCGCGCCGAATTCCGATGTCATCACGTACAGGCAGACGTCGGAGATATCGACTATGGCGGTGTCGCCCTGCCCGATGCCGGCCGTCTCAACCAGCACCAGGTCATAGCCCGCGGCTTTGACCACGGCTATGGCATCCTGTATGACCTCGGGCACTTCCGTCTTAGAGCCCCGCGTAGCCAGTGAGCGCATATAGACATCGCCGCCGTAAACATAGTTCATGCGGATACGGTCGCCCAGCAGGGCGCCTCCCGTACGCCTCTTGGAGGGGTCGGCGGAAAGCACAGCCACTTTCTTGCCCGGGTTGGCCGCCCTGAAGCGCAGCACCAGTTCGTCCAGCAGCGAGCTTTTTCCCGACCCGCCGGTGCCGGTCACGCCGATGACGGGCGCCTTGCTCCGCCCGGCTTTTTCCCTGATTTCCTCTCCGTATTTCGGCCACGGGTCAACGCCCATTTCGGCCAGCGTGATCATGCGGGCTACCTTGGCCGGCTCGCCCGTACTTAGCTTGCCCGGCGTGGGTATGGGCGCCCCGCGTTTGGATGTATCGTGCTCCGAAGTGATCCCTATGGTATGGAAGTCACAGCGCTGCAGCAGGTCATCTATCATGCCCACCAGTCCCAGGTTACGCCCATCCTCCGGATCATAGATGCGCTCGATGCCGTATTCTTGCAGTTCCTTTATCTCGTTGGGACGTATCACGCCGCCACCGCCGCCGAAGATACGTATGTGCCCCGCGCCGAGCTTATCGAACATGTCCTTCATGTACTTGAAGAACTCCATGTGGCCGCCCTGGTAGGATGAAACCGCTACCGCCTGCACGTCTTCCTGCACCGCCGCCTCGACTATCTCTCCCACTGACCGGCTGTGCCCGAGGTGTATGACCTCCGCGCCGCCAGACTGGATTAAACGGCGCATGATATTGATGGCCGCGTCGTGGCCGTCGAACAGGGTAGTGGCCGTGACCACCCTCACCCGGTGTTTTAATTCGTAGCGTCCGCTCTTGCTTTCAGCCATGACTGCCCGTTTCCAACAGGGCTTTATTTCATCCTGGGCAGGCCCAGGCCGTACCAGGCGATGATGTTGCGCTGTATCTCGTTGGTACCCATGGATACGATGGGCACGAAGCAGGCCATGTAGAGAGATTCGAAAATGCCGGATATTTTAGCCCATTTGGAATGCGGCACCTGCCCGTAGGGGCCCATCAGGTCGGTGGCTACCTGGGCCATCTTTTCCATCAACTCGCTGGCGTACACTTTCACGCTGGCCGCGTCCATCAGCCCCATTTCGTTGCGGCTCTGCTGGTCGGCGATGCGGTAGGCCAGCGTGCGCACCGCTTCAAGCCCGCAGGCCAGTTCAGCTATACGGCTGCGCACAAGAGGGTCCCTGGATAGCGGGACGCCGTTGCGCCTGGTCTCATTGCAGTATTCCACCAGGTATTCCATGACGCGCACCAGGGCGTAGACCATGGCCATGTTCGACCTCTCGAAACCGGCCAGGACGTTTACCACCGCCCATCCCCCGCCGTCCTTGCCGACCACCTGGTTGGCCGGGATATGCACGTCATCCAGGTACACTTCATTATAGACATGGACGCCGTCCATGTAGGGTATGCCTTTCACGGTAATACCGGGGCTTTTCATATCACAGAGCATGAAGGTCAGGTTCTGGTGCTTCTTGGCCGCCGGGTCCGAGCGGTAAACTCCGAATGCCCAGTCGGCCTTATGCGCGCCCGTATTCCAGGTCTTCTGGCCGTTGACAATATACTCGTCGCCCTTCTTGATGGCGCTGGTGGTAAGCGCGGCCAGGTCCGAGCCCGCGTTTGGCTCGCTCCACAGCTCGCACCACATGACCTCGCCAGAGGCGATGCCCGGCAGGAACTTCTTTTTGACCTCATCGCTGGCGGCCGCCAGCAGGGTCGGGGCCAGCATAGCCACGCCGAATTCATCAACGCCGGGCACACCGTGGTAACCGCAGGCCTCGGCGAAGAGCACCTTATCCATCATGTCGCCGCTGCCGCCGTATTCCTGCGGCCAGTGCAGCGCCAGCCATCCCCTCTTTCCGAATTCCCTGGCGCACATGCGGTGATATTCCCAGCACTCCTCATTTTCGTACTTGCTCTCAAAACCTACGTACGATGCCGGGCGCTTCTTTTCCAGTGCTTCACATACCTTGTAAAATTCTTGCTTGCGGGTTTCCTGTTGCGGCGTCAGCCTGAAATCCATGCCTAACTCCTTTCCTGTTAATTGGCCGGCATAATAAATAATCTGTGTATACGGCCGTCAGCGTCTTTCTACGGCTGAAAATTATAACATAAACGGCCCTCAAATCCTGCCATCTGGATTTTACACTCAATTTAGCATAATACCGCCGTCCAGCTATAATTAGAGCAGGATTCAATAACGCAGGTTACGGAGGCGGTAAATGGCTGATATCGAACGCAAGGTCAAGGCAGGGGACAGGGCGCCGGACTTCACGCTCAAAGACCAGGATGGCAACGATTTCACGCTGCATAATCAAAAGGGAGGGCGTGTCCTGCTTTCCTTCCATCCCCTGGCCTGGACGCCGGTCTGCACCCAGCAGATGCAGTCGCTGGAGGAAAACTTCGCGGTTTTCAAGTCGTTAAATACACTTCCCGTGGGGATGAGCGTCGACCCGGTGCCGTCCAAGAAGGCCTGGGCTGAAAGTATCGGGGTAAAGAAGGTCCCGCTGCTCTCCGATTTCTGGCCGCACGGGGAAGCGGCCAAACTATTCGACATCTTCCGAGACAAGAACGGTTTCTCGGAGCGGGCCAATATCATCGTGGATGAGAATGGCAAGATCGCCCTTCTTAAAACCTACCCCCTCAGCCAGTTGCCCGATATAAATGAGATAATTGAATTTATCAGGAAGCTGTGAACCCCTTGGGCCGATCAACCGCGTAACTGTTAAAATTATCCCGGTGATTGCGGATGTATACAGGAGGTATCAGATGAAGAAAGCTCTGGCAGGTTTACTATTGATGTCCCTGCTGGCCGCCGCGTGCGTGACCGTTATCGCCCCGGCGCCGGCTGCCCCTCCCCCGGTAAATAATCCCCCGGCAACTGCGCCAACGCAGCCCGCCAACCCGCCGCAGTCTCTGCCTGCTTCATACAACATGCCTGAAGTGGCGGTATTCACGGTGCAGCCGGCCAATATACTGTCCGGCAATTACGCGACCCTGACCTGGGATATCCGCAATTCTTACGACGTCAGCATTGAGCCGAGGTTCGGCATAACCCGGCCCAGCGGCTCCCAGCCTGTCAACCCGCCTTTCACTACTACCTACAAGTTAACGGCCAATAACAGCCAGGGCTCGATATTAGCTACCACCACGCTCACGGTCTCCGGTGCTATACCGACCGTGGATACACCAACGGTAACATTTTTCACCGCCAATCCCTACGTCATACGCAGGGGGGAATCAGCCATCCTGAGCTGGCGGACTGTCGGCGGATCGTCGGTATCCATAGATAAAAATGTCGGGACAGTTCCGGGAGAAGGGACGGCGCAGGTCTCGCCCACGGAAACCACCACTTACATGCTGAGTGTCACCAGCCCTGAGGGCGCACAGTTCCAGACGGCGACGGTGAACGTAAAATAAATAAGCGGGGTCAGGTTGCCCGGCCCAACTGCCTGATCTTTTCGATCCCCTGGTTGGCCCCGGCGAATACGTCGTCCCGGTCCGAGCGGAAGACCCGCCTGTCCTGCCTTTCCTTTGCCCATTGGTCAAGGCTGGCCAGCCTCAGGTAGCGCGCCCTGCCACTGCTGCCGGCAACGACCTGCCTTTCCAGGGTTCCGCCCAGCCTGACAATACCCTTTTCCATGGCGGTGTCGCGCCCCGCGTCGCAGGCCACCCATTTCCCCAACCAGGCCTCGCAATCAACGTGGTCACGTTCCTCGCCAAGCCCGTTCATGCGGGCCGCGCTGTCATTACCTTTGCCCAGCTTATCCCATAATTTAGAATCGGCCTTTATCCTGTAGACGCGGTACCTGGCAGGTATACCCGCCGACCGCAGCATGGCTACTAAGAGGTTGGTCTTCCCCGAGCACATCCCCCAACCCTTCCTGAGTATGTCCGATGCCTTGAGGTCCCAGTCCTCCAGGCCGTAGGGCAGCTCCTTGACGAAAGCGAAGAGGCTGCTGAACTTCCCGGCCCGGTTACGGCAACCGGCCGTCAGCTCCCGCGTCTTCAACCTGATCTCAGCGCTGCGGTCAAAGTCGCAGAGCCCGCTGGGCTGTAAGTACCTCTGCCTGTCAAACGCCATCTTCAGCCCGCCCTTATCTCAACGATCTTATTTCTGACGGTAAACCCCCTGACGATACTGACCGCCGATTTGGGCAGGCCGAAATGCCCTGCCAGCAGGCGTATCACCGCCTCATTGGCCTTGCCGTCCTGCGGCGCGGCCCTGACCCGCACCGTGTACCCGCCGGCCTGCTCAAGAACCTCTTCCCTGGCCGAACGCGTTATGACTTTGACATTGATTTTCATTTTACGACCTCGCACCATAGTTCGCCGTGGTTGCCGCGTGTGGATGCCCTCAGCGCCGTCCCGGCTGTCTGCGCCGCAGGCGAAAGCAGCCTGGCCGCCGTAACGGTGTTGGAGATATCCGCCCTGCTATGCGCATAGGCACGGATATAGTTGCCGGTGAGCCCGGAGTAGACGCCCGAACCTATCCTGACCTCATGCTCCCAGAGCACCTCCGCGGTTTTACCACTGAAGCCC
The DNA here is from genome assembly GCA_026389715.1 of Chloroflexota bacterium. Taxonomy (GTDB): domain Bacteria; phylum Chloroflexota; class Dehalococcoidia; order GIF9; family UBA5629; genus CAIMUM01. Next base: position 2,180 of record JAPLHK010000016.1, on the reverse strand, counting down.
GCGGCGAAGTCGTCCGCGCTGCGCGCTGCCAGGTCGATCATGGCCCGGCTGCGCAGCTTCTTCACTTTTTCGCTTATTTTGCCGGGCATTGCGGCGGCCCGGGTGCCCGGCCTGGCCGCATAGGNNAATACATGCATGGCGGCGAACCCCGTCTGCCTGCAGTATTCGTAGCTGCGGTCGAATTCCTCATCGCTCTCTCCCGGAAAGCCGGTCATGACGTCGGTCGTTATCGAAGCGTCCGGCAAGCTGCCGCGTATCAAAGCCGCCACGCGGCTGAAAAGGTCCGTGTCGTAGCTGCGGCCCATCCTGCGCAGCACCGTATCGCTGCCGCTTTGCAGGGCGATATGAAAATGCCTGAGCATCCGCTTGTTTTGCCAGAGGTAGAGGAGTTCCTGCGAGATATGTTGTGGCTGCAGCGACGAGAGGCGCAACCTCTCGATGCCGGTCTCATTCAGGATTAAATTTATCAGTCCCGCTAATCCCAGACCCCCGCAGTTATACGAGCCGACCTCCGTTCCCGTCAGCACGGCCTCTTTGTACCCGTCCCTTACCCTGTCCCTGATTTCAGTGAGCACGGCGTCCGCGCCGATGCAGTACACGGAGTCGCGCACCAGCGGTACGATACAGTATGTGCAGAGATTGCGGCAGCCGTCCTGTATTTTGATAAAGCTGCGGACGCGGTCCGCCGCTTTTACCGTACCTGCTTTGCATTCCGGTTCCGCTTTTCCCCGCAGCCCGGCTTCGAGCATCCCTGGTATAGATTTCTTATCGCGGTTGGCCACGGCTATGTCCGCGCCGCAGTTCAGCAGCGTTTCCCCGGCCTGGCCAGCGTAACAGCCGGTGACTACTATGCTGGCCTGCGGATTGAGCCTGCGCAGCATCCTCACCATGTGGCGGGCCTTGCGGTCGGCCGTATGCGTCACGCTGCAGGTATTTATGATGAACGCGTCTGCCTTATTTCCGGTGGTGATGTTGTAGCCCCCGGCTGCCAGATCCCTGGCTATCGACTCCGATTCCGCCTGGTTCAGTTTACAGCCGAGTGTGTGGACGGTAATTGCGCATTTCTTTTCCATATTCCTTACGGTGGAATTATATGGAGCTATGAACGGCGCCGTCAACTGGGGGTAAACCTTCCAATATACTCGGTATCCGGCTGTTGATATGCAGCGGAAAAGTTCCCCTTATTGTTTAGTGATTTTGTCACCCCACCCCGCTATGCAGCACAAAGGTTTTTCGCCGAAGATGGTTGAAGACGCAGTACCTTGACATCCTAAAATATGCATGATATTCTTATGCATTGTATAGTGGATGTATAAGGCGTTATGAACATATCTATGATACAGGCAGTAATAGTGGCAGGCGGATTGGCTACCAGATTGGGCGATGAGGCCAGGGATTGCCCCAAGTCCATGGTGTATATATGCGGCAAACCTTTCGTCGAATATCAGCTGCAGTTGCTCCAAGAAAACGGCATAACGGGTATCGTCCTGTGCCTCGGGCACCTGGCCGTGCAGATCGAGCAGCACCTCGCTGACGGCGCTAAATTCGGCGTAAATATCACCTATAGCCATGAATCGCAGCCGCTCGGCACAGCCGGGGCCCTGAAAAATGCGCAACGGCTTATAAAAGGCGACTTTCTCACACTTTACGGCGATTCGTATCTCGATTTTGATTATCAGTCAGCGGTCGGCTTTTTCAATAGGCGTAATAAACTGGCGCTTATGACCGTATACAAAAACCACGGACTCTATGATGCCAGCAATTCGGAGATCGAAGGTGAGCTGGTGACCGGGTACGATAAAATTGAGAAAACCCCGAAAACAGTTTACATAGATTACGGAGCCAGTATTTTCCGGCGGGAAGTGCTCGACTGGCTGCCAATTAACCAGCCCTATTCCCTTGAGCAGTTATTCAGGCGCCTGATAGTCGAGAGGGAGCTGCTGGCCTACGAGGTAATGGAAAGGTTTTACGAGATCGGGTCTCCTGGCGGACTGGAAGAATTCAGGAGGCTGAAGGGAGGTAGGTATGATAGTATCACGTGCACCGGTTAGGATCACACTGGGCGGCGGTGGCACCGACCTCCCGTCCTATTACACGAAGCATGGCGGTTTTCTCATAGCAGCAGCCATTGACAAGTACTGCAGCGTAGTGGCCTCCCGGCGTTTTGATAACAAGGTGCG
>JAPLHK010000109.1 GCA_026389715.1 Chloroflexota bacterium | reverse complement strand
GCCCGCCTGCTTAACAGCATCCAGGTACTGCTCCTTCAGGGCGGCGCCGGCCAGGCACCCGATATAAGCTGCTACCGATTGCTGAATGGCTCCGGGCAGTTTCTCAAGCAGCACAATGTCGGATACCATCAGCCGCCCGCCGGGCCTCAACACGCGGTAAGCCTCGCGGAAGACCTGCTCTTTATCGGGCGAAAGGTTTATCACGCAGTTAGAGATGATGATGTCCACCTGGTTATCGCCGGTTGGCAGGTTCTCTATCTCACCGAGACGGAACTCCACATTCTTATAACCGCCCCTTGTGGCATTCTCCCTGGCCTTCTCCAGCATCTCGGGCGTCATATCCACGCCGATCACCCTGCCCGTATCTCCGACGCGGGCCGAAGCCAGAAAACAATCGAAGCCTGCGCCTGATCCCAGGTCAAGCACTACTTCCCCCTCTTTGAGCGAGGCCAGTGCCACCGGGTTACCGCAACCCAGGCCGAGGTTGGCGCCGTCGGGCACCGAGTTTATCTCCGCCTCGCTGTAGCCGATGCCCTTACTGATCTCCTCGCTGACATTTACACCGCAACAGCCTGACACCTGCGGCCCGCAGCATGAACCGCCGCCCTTAGCCACCTGAGCATAGCCCAGTCTGACAACCGTTTTAATCTTTTCTTTTTCCATGATTTACCTCCTGGTTAATATAATTTCAGCCATAGACCCATATAATAGAGGCCGATAAGAATAAATAATACCGCCATGGCGATCCTGATATAGACCTCCGCCCTGCTGATAGTATTTATCCACTTCGCCGCGCCTGCCACGCCCAGCGAAAGAAGTGTGCCGAACAGCAGTACGGGCAACCCGGTGCCAAGGGCGAAGAGAGCAGGCAGACCCGCGCCCCCATGCGTTTTTAGAGCCAGCGGTATAAGCACCATGAAAAAGAGCACAGCGCTGTAAGGGCAAAAGGCCAGGGCCAAAACCATGCCCAGCGGCAGCGCTCCCAGCATGCCCATATCCGCCAGTTTCCCTGCGGCGCCGGCAACCGCACTGCCATGCTCGCCAAAGGATATACGATCGATAAAAAGCATGATAAGACCGACCAAAATGAGCAGGGGGCCAGTAACAGCCTGACCGATATCCCCTAAAAAGTCGGCTATAACCGGTATGCTCATGCCGGCGAAGATGATCAGTATGCCCAAAACAGTGTAGGTTATCATCCTGCCCAGTGTATAGAGGGCCCCGCTGGTGACGGCAAACCTGCGCTCCGATATCCGGCGGCTGACGTAGGCCACAGCCGCCAGGTTGGTAGCCAGGGTACAAGGGCCCAGCGAGGCCATTACGCCTAACATGAAGGCTGATAAACCTGGTAGGTTAAAGCTGTTAGCGAAGCCCTGAATGTCCATTGTTTAGTGTTCCCACATCAACTAATGCAAACAGTGTTTTGTCTCATAGTTTTCTGCAATTTTTGCTTGTCCAACCTGGCTTCCGGCATATCCGCCGCAGCCAGCCTGACAGCCTTCACTATCTCTTGAGCGTACGCTGGCACGCCATCGTGATCAACGGAGTAATACATCCAGATACCCTCTTTTCTCGCCTTAAGCAACCGGGCGCCACGCAATATGGAAAGGTGACGTGATGCGCTCGGCTGGGATATGCCCAGCACCTGCATTACCTCACATACACAGCATTCCCTGACCAACAGGATATTCAGTATCCTCAAACGGGTACCGTCTGAAAGCGCTTTAAACACTCGTACCGTATCGCTCATGGCAACACCTCTAAATAAACTGCTCCCCTACAGCATTATAATTGAAATGCCCGGTTGACAAACAGGCTCTACCACAGTAACATATCAACATATGTTTATATATTACTATAATCATAGTGGCGCTGCAAATCCTGGCAGTGAAAATTAAGGAAAACGCCTGCCGGTGTAACCCCTTACCTTTTCAACATAGTGCTCTAAATAATTAACAGGCAGAAAGGAGTGTGAATATGAATATAAAAGTGCTGGGCCCCGGCTGCGCCAAATGCCAGAGCCTTGAAAAAACCGTCAAGGAAGTTGTTGCAGCGCTCAAGCTCGACATCAAGGTCGAAGAGATAACGGACATGAAGGAGATCATGCAGTACCCCATCCTTATGACACCCGGCCTGGTTATAAATGAGAAGGTAGTTATGAGCGGCAAGGTCCCATCCAAAGCTGAGGTCGAGCGGCTAATTATGAATGCGCTTGATGCCCGGGACTGAGGGACAGTGCAGGTTTTAACCAAATTTAATATACTTTATGGCAGCAAAGAATTATCTGGAGATTAAAGACGGGCACACTATGAAAATATCAACTACCCAGCTCTGTTTACTCGCCATATTGAGTGCAATCACTCTTGCCCTGCAACCAGCCTGCGCTCCTCCGCCTCCTGAGGTCAAGCAGCCAAACCAGGCGCCGGTAATTGAAAGCATCAATTATACCAAAGATACTTTTGCCAATTCAGAAGTGCAGATAGATTGCTCAGCGAAAGATGCCGACAGCGACAACCTTACCTATAAATGGACGGCGGAAGCCGGTGAAATCAGGGGCACAGGGTATAGCATATTGTGGATGCCCCCTGGCAAGATGGGCACCTATCCTATAACGCTGGCAGTATCAGACGGTAAGGGCGGGGTGGCCACGGAAAACATCAGCATCCGGGTGCTCACCAACGCGGACGGTACTGCTACGCCCATGGTGGATCTGACATTAAAGCTGGGAACTGCTGAACCTTTCATAGTTGATAAGCAGCGCGTCCGGATCTGGATGACGACTGACATACTCTGCACGGTAGAGAACGCCAGCAGCGGCGACCTGACCTATACGTGGTCGGCAACGGACGGCAAGCTGCAGGGTAACGGTTTAGAAGCAGGTAAGGCAAACAAAGTCAGGTGGATTGCACCGGGTGTGAAAAGCGATGCCACCGTCAGCGTGACCGTCAAAGACAGCCAGGGCAGGGAGGCTTAACTTTAACGTCTTTTGCTGCGGCAACGAATGAGGTGATACAGTGGAGAGACCATCCGGGTATATCCACGCTTTTGGCCGCCCACAATAAATCCGCTATTGTCCCTTTCCATCAAGCGCGTTACCTAGCGTAACCCTGATGAAGTCCACCAGCCTGTCCTTATTGGCGTCCCCGGTCATCTCCCATATCTCGCTGACAGGATATACCCGCTCGCTGTCACCGCGGACTTCCCTGATGAAAAGTGAAAAGGCCATGGCATCATATTTTTTCACCGTACCGGCGTTGGCCGGGTCATCGGAAACAATCATGCTCAGCGCAACCTGCCCGCCGGCCACCTCGTTTTTGAAATAGGTATCAACAGCATATTCAATGCTATCACCCACCACAGCCATGCAATAGCAGGGGTTTTTTGTATGGAAATAAATCAGCTCCACCCTGTCAGGTTTGAGCTGCTTTATGGACAGGGAAATCGAGGTGTTCTCCACCAGGATAACGGTAGTCCCATTTTCAGCGGCAGCGTTTCCCTCGCGTACCGGTGCGGCTACCGATCCGCTGCAGGCTACTGCCAACCCGACAAAAACAACACAGAGTGCCGATATTGAAAGTCCAAAATATCTATCCATTTTAATCCTCACTGATTCGGCCGATCCCGTATTATCCTGCATATCCAAAACTATATGACAGGCCGCCCCGGATAGCAATTTTCCCCTTGACAAATAACAGTGCACTTATTATATTGTATGCAAAATATTTGTGTTAAAATTATTCAGGAAAAGCTATGTACGACGCCCGTGAGCACATCTGCTTCAATGTTGGCCGCGTGATGCGAAAGGTATATGAACATTACGACTCGCGCCTGGCGCCATTCAACCTCACTACGCCCCAGTACATGGTCTTCGCCGCGCTGTGGATGGGCGACGGCATCACCATAGGAGAACTCGGCCAGCGCGTCTCGCTGGACGGCTCCACCATCACCGGCATCCTCGACCGCATGGAGAAGAACGGCTACGTGGAGCGCCGGCCGAATGCCGGGGACCGCCGTTCCGCACTGGTGCACCTCACCGAAAAAGCCCGCGAGGTGGGTCCTCAGATTATCAAATTCGCCGACGAACTGGATGATACAATCAGGAAACGCTTTTCGTCCAAAGACATGGTTATTTTCGAGCGCGTGCTACAGGAACTGGCCGAACCGCAGGTATAATTAATCCCGCAATCATCAGCTTCAATTCGATGTGAGGAGCAGGACCATGGACGACAATCAACGCACAATCACAGAATATGACCGTGAGATTTATACAAAACTAATTGACTGGCTCAAGCAGAGCTGGTACGGTGTGCCCGACTCCGATGTCCTGCTGCCGTACGTAGCCGCTCGCTACACCACCGAAGAGGCCGCCCTGCTGACCGGCATGCCCTTTGCGCCCAAGACGCCCGCTGAGCTTGCGGATTTAACTAAAACTAACGCCGACCTGCTTCGCCCGAAACTCGATTCGCTGGCCGACAAGGGATTGGTTTACAAGCAGGTCAAAGAGGGCATTGTCCGTTACCATCTTCACGATATCTTCACCATTTACCGCGGCTTCGGCTGGCCCGGCGGGCGCAATGCGTATGACCAGGCGGTAGGACCGCTTCAGCATAAATATCTGACCGGCGGACTGATGTCCCCCTGGAAGAATGTAAAAGAGAAAGGCCTGCGCGTGCTGCCGGTAGATGCCACCATCGAGGACAGTCGCGGCGTGCTGCCCTACGAGGAAGTGCGCAAAATATTGGATAAGGTCGAGTATTTCACCGTGAGCCACTGCCCCTGCCGCCACGCCAACAACCTTGACCCTGACTCAGCGGATTGCCGGTACCCCACTGAGGTCTGCCTGCACTTCGACAAGCTGGGGCACTACATAGTGGAAAATGGCATGGGACGCGAGATAACCCGACAGGAAACGGAGGAGATACTCAAACGTTCTGCCGAACTGGGGCTTATTCACGGCATCTCCAATCAGCAGGAGAAGCCGGATACCATCTGCAACTGCTGCCGGGACTGCTGTATCTGGTTCTTAACCATGAATAAATACGGACACAACGGCAGCCTGACCCCTTCCAACTTCCGTGTCACGGTCAACCAATCTACCTGCACCGGCTGCGGCTTGTGCGTCAAGCGCTGCCCGATGGAAGCATTACATTTAATGGACGCGCCACCGGTTAAGGGGCGCAAGACGACTGTAACAACGAAGGAAGGCAGGCAGCGTGAACTGACCAACAAAACCGGCAAAGTCGCCGAGCTCAACCCTGAGCGCTGCATCGGCTGCGGCATCTGTGCCTATAAGTGCCAGTCGCAATCACTGACCCTGGCGCGCAACCAGGTTGAGCATCATCCGCCGCAAACCGGCCGCGACTGGGTAACACAATTCATCGCCGACACCCGCGGCTAAAACACATTGCCCGGAAGAGATGGCCGGTCTGATAGCTGACTGGATCAAAGGACATTGAGAACCGCCGCGCGGACCGCATAGCTCAGCGCCAACTACCCTCCTTCTCCTTTGCCCACTTCCGGCTTGACATTAGTACATTTGTTCTATTATAATACCAGCGCATCGACAGTCAAGGGGGGGGGGTGATGCGCGGTGTCCAGATATATCAACGAACCGATAACCGTCCATGTGAACCAGGAGCTAAGGCCGACCGCCTTCATCTGGCGCAAGCGCCTCTACAGGATCTCGGAGATACTTGCCTGGTGGCGCGAGGCCGCGGACTGGTGGAACGGCGAGCCTGTGAAAATGCTCATCCGCGTCACCGCCGAGCGCAGTGGCCCGGCCACTTTCGAACTCTGCAGGCACGGCGCGGACTGGTCACTGCGCCGCCTTCTCGACTGAATCCCGGGGGCATATGCCATGTCGTTCGTACACCTGCACGTCCACTCCTATTACAGCTTCCTCGACGGCGCCTCCGGACCGGCGGACCTCGTGGAGAGGGCGAAGAATTTCAGCATGCCGGCGCTGGCGCTTACCGATCATAACCGCCTGACCGGCGCCATCAGGTTCTACGACGCGGCCAAAAAGTCCGGCATCAAGCCCATCATCGGCGCCGAGGTCGATATAGAGGGGGGCTTCCACCTGACACTGCTCTGCAAGCACCAGGCGGGCTATTCGAACCTCTGCCGGCTGCTCACCGCCATGCATTGCGGCAAGCAACGCGCCGGGCCCGCCGCCACGCACGGCTTGCTGGCCGCTCACCACAGCGGCCTGATTGCCCTTTCCGGCTGCAGGCGCGGAGAGATCCCTTCGCTCCTCTGCAAGGGTGACAGGCGCAGCGCCGCACTGGCCGCCGGCTTCTACCGCGAGGCCTTCGGCGACGATTTTTTCATCGAGCTCACCCGCCACCCGGCCAGGGAAGGCGCGCCTCTATGTTACCTTCTCTCCGATTTCGCACGCGGGCAGGGTATACCCGCCGTAGCCACCAATAACGTGCACCACATCACCATGCGTGACTACCGGGTCAGGGAACTCCTCAACGCCATCGGCCTCATCATGCCCGTCGCGCACCTGCCCGGGCCGCGTACGGTCGAGCAGTATTT
>JAPLHK010000115.1 GCA_026389715.1 Chloroflexota bacterium | reverse complement strand
CCGGGCGCCCCGATCATGGATAATGCCAGGAAAGTCCTGAAGACCTGGCATAAACCGGTGCTGGTTATGTTTTCCGACAAGGACCCGGTCACAGCAGGCGGGGACGGATTTTTCCGTCATATCATTCCGACAGCCAAAGATCAGCCCGAAATAACCATAAAGGATGCCGGGCACTTCCTGCAGGAGGATAAGGGCGAGGAGGTAGCGGAACAGATATTGAAATTCATTGAGCGCACACCATTATAGTTATAATGCGGGGCAAAGTGGGATAAAAGTTACCTTCGAATTCATCCGCAACAATGGTATCGGCCTGCCCACAGCATATACCGGACCGCTATCAGGCTGCTTTGCTCTTATGCTCAGGTGCAGGGATCAGGGATACAAAGAATAATATCAGTATCAGCGGAAGCAACACCTTATTCCCTATTGCCTCTGGCGGAGTTCGTGTCAGCAAGCTTGATGCAATGGGTTTGAACATGGGTATGAGGAGTAAACCGAGTTCTTCAAAAAACAGCAAGAGGATCATTAAAGGAATCAAAGCCCTGTAGCGAATTAAAACGATCCACAGTATGATTGCAAACAGCAATTGATATAGCCCTGTCCAGGCAAAAGTGAAGATGACTGCGCAGTTGGCATCCCCCGGGATTACCAGGCCGGCTATCGCATTAGAACCACCATCAGGCAAGAATATGTGAATTAGTGAACGTATTGTCGATACAATAGCCAGTAACACAACAGCAACAACAACCCCTTTGTAGCCTTTGTAATCATTTTGCGCTTCAGGTAATAAAGGCAAAAACCGCATGCAGAAATACCCCCTGATTTATCGAGATACAGGTTTTTCTCGAACGAGGCTATTTAATGTCATTTATTACTTTTAGCCAGCTCCTTCTGGTAGGCCTTCCATCCCGGGCACCAGGTGGTGTGCCATTTCCAGATCTTACTCATGATCGCCTTGGGATTCTCCTCGGCCTTCTTCTTCATCGGGCAGGTTGCGCATTTTGACGCCATCATTTACTCCTTTATCTGTATATTTGTTTTATTTTATTACAGGGTGTTTCCCAAACCATTTCCACTCATCATATTTTTACTGTGCAGTCCATACTGGTAGCCCTATTTCGAAGGATGCATCACGTATTGTCGCTGTGACGGAAGCCGGCGGTGTCGGTTACATACTGGATTACCCAGTCGCGACCGGTTTGGGGTGGATGATGCTCGGTCTCGTTGCGCACGAGGGTCAGCGACTTTGAAGGGCACTTGTAGGCGCAAACGCCGCAGCCGATACACAGGTCTGCGTTGGCAACTGCCAGCTTGCCGGTTTTATTGATGAGGGCTTTCTCTTTCCCTCCCTCTCCGGCCACCATGGTTTTTCTGCCCCTTGCAGTGGGAGCGTCTTTTAGTTTCAGTGCGTCCATAGGGCAGCGTTTCACGCAAAGCCCGCAGCCGGTACATGTAATATCTTCGGTATGGATGCGGTAGTTCGAGGGGTTAATGGTCCCGCCATTCTTGAGCTGGCGTAACCCATCAAACCACATGCAGCAGCAACTGCAGCAATTACAGATCGTGTCTGTGCCCATCTGCTGGTTACTAATGCCGTGCACCAGGCCAAGGTCGGCGCAATGGCGCAATGTATCGGCGGCCTCCTGCCTGGTGATCTCACGCCCCATGCCGTTCTCTACGATGTAATGGGCCAGGCGGTCAAAGTGCAGGCAGACACTCGACGGGTACTTGCAGTCGGGAGTATGCTCGGCCAGGTTTTTTCGCTCGCGACAGCCGCAATGCGTGACGCAGAAATATGTGTAGGAATCGAGCATCTTCTTTACATCTTCGTAGGGCAGTATCCGCCTATCATCTTCCACGGTCTGCTGGATGGGAATCACGCGCAGGCCCTTCTCCTTGACGTATTCCCAGGGTGCCATGAACTCCGGTCCCCAGCTTTCCAGCAATGCGGCGAAAGCTTTGTTTTCGGGAGTGGCCGCCGGCCCTGGCCATCCCCAGGTGCGTAGGCTCGTATAGATTTCATTCAAGAGGTAATAACGCTTGTCATTTTTCGTGAAACTGTACAGCAGACCTTTCCTGGTCATCTCGTCAATTTTTTTCGTGAGTTCGTCAATTCCCGTATTCTTGAAACCGGCAAGCTCCTCGAGTGTTTTTGGCGAGAGAGGGAAGCCTGTCAGATAGTCTGCTTCCTCAGGGGTGTAGCGGTAGGCGATCATCATGATGGAATTGTCGGTGATGTGCTGGCTATACCACGATGTGCACATCCATTTCAGGAGATTCGTGTAAATTTCCCGGTCTGTTGCGCTTAGCTCCGACGCTTTCTTCGCCATATAAACGGCCCTCCTGAAAATTACTTGGGTATATATGAAGCCAACTGAACCGCTTGACCAAATTAAGAGGAATTGCTAATCTATCAAATGTTCGATACGCTGGCGTGAGATCATTTTAGTACAACTTTACGAAAATGACAACAGCGCGAACTAAAATTGAAGAAGCCCCATCGAAGACGACAGCAGTTTGGGCTTTCATCTCTGATGGTGAGCTGGTTGCGGAAAGGCGCGAGCAGGTAGCCAGGGCTGGCGTAGAAAAAAGAGAGAGGGAGAAAAGGACATGAAAATATTGATAACCGGATGCAAGGGTGGAATCGGGCTTGATGCCGCCCGGCGCCTGGCTGCCAGAGGGCACACCATCTATGCAACGGTGCACAATGCCGCGTCGATTGAGAGTGTCTGGGCCGCGTTCGGGGAAAATAAGGCGAATGTGACCGTCGAGAAGCTCGATGTTACGGATGCGGCAGACAGACAAAAAGCCGGCCAGTGGGACATAGACGTCCTGATAAATAATGCCGCGATCGGCGATTCCGGGCCGCTGGCCGAGATTGACCTTGAGAGGGTCAAACGTGTCCTGGACGTAAACGTTTTCGGCGCCCTGGAGCTTACCCGCAGATTTATTTCCCGGATGGCTGAAAGGAAAAAAGGAAGGATCATATTCATTGGCTCAATGGCCGGGCTCATGCCTACCCCTTTCCTGGCTCCTTACGGGATGTCGAAGTTTGCACTTGAGAGCGTGGCATTTTCTCTGCGCACCGAGTTGAAACCGTTTGGCATCGACGTTGTCATGGTCAATCCCGGGGGCTACCACACCGATTTCAATCAGAAGAATATCGGCAAGAAATACGAATGGATAGATACCAGCGTACTTTACAGGGGACACATGGACGTTATCAAGAAATCGGAGTCTATGATCATAAGGTCAGAGCTGAAGGATACGGCCAGCATAGCCCGGCAGATTGTCAGGGCCGTTGAGGATAAGAGACCCAAACGGCGCTACGTAGCGCCCGTATGGCAGTGGTGGGCGATACCGCTGCTCAGAGAACTGGGATAAAAGCATGGGTGGAGGCTTGACAAAAATGACGGGCGTGTTAAAATAAATGACTGGCGGTCAGTCATTTATTCATTTATGAATAATTTAAATCAACGGGAGAGGATTTTGGTGAGGGCTGGCTGTTCCATATAACTGCATATAAATTTTTATGGAGGGAAGCTGATGAACCTGGCTAACTTGTATGAAGATGGGTTACGGAAATTCGGGGAATACGATGCCTGCTATTTTGAGGGCAGATGGTATACCAATGCAGAATTGAACAGTATGGCCAGCCGCCTCGGCAACGCCTTGAAGTCGCTGGGTGTAAGTAAGGGCGACCGTGTAGTTACGCAATTACCTAATTGTATCGAGATATTTGTGGCCTTCAACGCAGTCTACAGGATAGGTGCAGTCATAGTCCCGATGAATCCTATACTCAAACCTGACCAGATATCATATATTTACAAGGACTGCGGAGCCAAAGTGACCATCACCACCTCGGATTACCTGCCCTGGGTTCGCGCTGCCCAGGAAAATGCCCCTGATCTGAAGCATATCTTGCTCATTGATAAAACCGACGTGCCTGAGACGCTGTATTATGGCAAGCTGCTACAGGATAGCAAAGATGAGTGCCGCATTGAGGATATGGATAATGAAGACCTGGCAGCCCTCATTTATACTTCCGGCACAACGGGCAATCCCAAAGGCGTGATGCACACCCACTACACGCTCTGGATAAACGCGGTCTGCTTTGCCGATTTCCAGTTCCTTTGTGCTCCCACAACTGTGAGTAATACAGTACGGCAAATGGATGAAAAAACTCACAGGATGGTGGAAGCGGAGCAGATGGTGACCGGGTCCAACCGGAATATACTGTTCCTGGCTGTGCTACCTCTTTCCCATTCGTATGGTATCGCTTTTTTGAACTTCGGCGCCCTGATAGGCGGGAGGTTCGCCGTGATGAAGTGGTGGAACCCGGCGGAAGCCCTGAGGCTGATACAGGATCTGAAAATAGGCTACGTTGCCTTTGTGCCAACCATGTATGTACACCTGCTGGACCATCCTGACCTGGATAAATATGACCTGGCGTCGCTCAAGTTCTGTGCCTGCGGGGCCGCCGCGCTTGATCCGGGTGTCGGCCTCAAGTGGAAGGAGAAGGTCGGTGTGCACATCGACGAGGGTTGGGGCATGACTGAATCTGGGGCTACCACGTCAGGCAACCCGGGATCAGCCCCCCCGAAGTACGGCTCAATAGGTATCAACATGCTGGCCTGTAACAAGATGAGCGTCTTCGATAATAATGACCGTGAACTGCCTGCCGGCGCTACCGGTGAGCTGGTGATTAAAGGAGCGGCTGTTATGAAAGGGTACTGGAACCTGCCGGAGGAAACGGCGGAAACCCTCAAGAACGGCTGGCTGCATACCGGTGATATCGGCCACAGAGACGAAGACGGCTATTTCTACATAACCGACCGTAAAAAGGACCTCATCATAAGAGGCGGCGAAAACATATCCCCCAAAGAGGTCGAGGATGTCCTCTCCAGCCATCCCGCGGTAGCTGAAGCGGCCTGTGTAGGCATTAAAGACCGCGTTTATGGGGAGGAGGTCAAGGCTTTCGTGGTGCTTAAGCCGGGGGAAAAGTGCAGCGAGCAGGAGATCATAGAGTATTGCAGCAAATCATTGCCCAAGTTTAAAACTCCCAGGCAGGTGCAGTTTATCGACGCTCTACCCAAGAATGTATTGGGTAAAATGCTCAGGGCTGAGTTGCGCAAACTGAAATAAATAGGATCGCTGGGGGACTTGGATAACTATAAGTAAGGAGGAGCGAAATGTACGAGTTCGCAAGCCAGGGATGGCTCGATGCTTTTGTCGAGGCTATCAACGGGAGCAAGAAATATGAAGAAGCCGCCAAAGACTGGGAGGGTGATTTCTATTTTATACTGGAGCCGGGCGGCCCGATTACTGAAAGAAGGTATTTGTACCTCGACCTTTGGCATGGAAAGTGCCGTAAATCTGAAATAATCGAGGAGAAAGACAAGGACAAATACAAGCCGGAATTCACCATTGCCGGCAATCTGGCCACGTGGAAAAAGATCAGTGAAAAGAAACTTGACGGGACCCAGGCGCTGCTGACCAGGCAGCTCAAGCTCACCGGCAATATGGCCAAGGTAATGCGCGCAACGGGTGCCACGCGGGCACTTTCCGAGGCAACGTCTTCTGTCAAAGCAATATTTCCTGATTAATCAACCAGGTGATGGTTTGAAAGTACAGATTTCTAATTAAACCTGGAAAAGGCAATGCGCATAGCAGCAAATTAAAACAACAAGAATTTTAAATATAAAGTAGGTGCAAAATGGCGGTGCGCAATAGTTACCGGAAACTATCTTTTATCACAGATATCAGGGGCATTAAAAACGCCGTCGGCGAGATGAAAGGCAAAGGGCATCCACGGCAGCCCAAATTCAATGCTGAATATGTCCCTGCCCCAGGTGCCCCGGTTCTTGACGAAAAATGGTTCCGGGAAACTATCGAGCAGAAAGTGGAAAATCACCCTATGAATGCGATGGAGTATCCATTTGCCGGTGAGAAGATATTCGATCAGCCGCTGGTCAGTTTTGTTCGGGGCGATGACCCCATTTTCCTGGAATACAAGAAAATCATCGGGCCTCACCACCTGACACCGGGGGAGTGGATGGCCTGGCAGGCTGTCAACAACGGCGTCCCTGCTCCAAGGGCCGCTGACCTGAGCGTGGTATCTTTCATAATGCCGATAACGGAGAGGACCCGGCAGGAGAACGCGGCCATGACCGAATGGCCATCCGAGCGCTGGGCACATACCCGGTTATTGGGCGAGATTTTCAGCCAGGCCATGGTCAGGGAGATAGTGTCATATTTAATGGATAGAGGGGTGCTGGCGGTAGCTCCGGATGTCACGCCCCTGATGCGAAAGCAGCGTTACCCCGTAGTGGGCTGGGCGTCGCCCTGGTCGCACCGGCATATAGCCTACGCGGCAGGCCTGGGGACATTTGGTATGCACGACTTCCTCATCACCGAAAAGGGCGCCGCACACCGCTGCGGCAGCTTCATTGTTAACCTGCGGCTGCAGCCTGACCGGGTGCGGCCGGAAAACATACACGACAATTGCCTGCACCACAATGGTGTGAAGTGTCTGAACTGCGCGGCAAAATGCCCGGTTCAGGCTATTGATGAGAATGGACATAACAAGGAAACCTGTTATCAGCGGGTATCCAAATCCCTGGCTTATTGCAATAAGCACTATCACATCTTCATCTACGGCTGTGGGCTATGCTCGGTGGGGGTGCCCTGCTCGACCGGAATACCGGTCAAGAAGAAGGCATAAATGCACATGAGACGTCTGCAGATACGGTTGCGTTCAATATATTCAAAGGGATAGTTTATATAGCAACAGGAGTAGGAACGTGGAAGAGAAAAAGTTCGAGGTCAGCAAGGGTTCGGCAATAACTATATTAACAATATTATCATTGCTCTGGCTGATCAATTTCGCAGACCGGTCGATCATGACCGTGGTACTCGAAGCGGTCAAGGCGAACCTCAAGCTCTCAGACGCGCAGGCAGGGGGCCTGGTTGCCATGGTCACGGCCGGTATAGCGATACTTACCCTTCCGGCAGCCATTTTTGGAGACAGGTGGGCGCGCCGTAAAGTCATAGCACTCATGGCAGTAATCTGGAGCGCGGCGACCCTGGCCACGGCGTTTTGCATGAACATCGGACAAATGATGGCGGCCAGGTTCCTGGTCGGCGCTGGCGAAGCCGGTTATTCCCCGGTAGGCCAGGCCTGGCTCTCGGTTTCCTTCCGCAAAGAGATCAGGTCTTTAATACTCGGTATCTTCTTTGCCTTTAGCCAGCTGGGCATGGTGGTCGGCCTGGTGGTAGGAGGCTGGCTGCTCACCGCAACGGGTGACTGGCGCGTGCCATTTTATGTCTTCGGTATCCCCGGGTTGATACTGGCCGTCATCGTGTACTTTTTGCCTGATTATAAGTCGGTCAAGGAACAGGGTGAAGCCGCCCTGAGTAAGAAATACTTCAAGAGTTGGGCTGACATATTCAAATGCAAATCTTACCTTTTGCCCACCATCGGCGGGATCTTTTTCCTGACTACTACCGTCGCAGTAACAGTCTGGACACCGACGATCTTGATGCGCGCATATAATATGGACGTCGCTCTGATATTTTTTGCAGCGGCGTTTATAAACCTCGGCCAGTCAGTGCCAACTTTCCTGACATTATTGGGACTCGGCATGTTCTTTGTAGCATTGAACCTGCCCGTCGGTTTCGCCGTCGTGAATGACGTTATAGCACCGGGCTTGAGATCAACCGCCATCGGCATATCCGCACTTGTGATGCAGGGATTGGGTGCCACGCTGGGTACGGTGGCGGTAGGCGCAATATCCGACCGTTTGGGTGGAGGGGCGCCGGGGCTGCAATGGGGACTTATCTGGACGCTGCCAGTTTTTGCATTGTCCGTAGTGACCAATCTTATCCTTTCCAAATATTACCCTGAGGACAGCGCTAAGTGCAACGATCTGGTTTATGCTGAAAAATAATCATTAAACACGCAATGGATTTATAAAGGGAGAAGCAAAATGGCAAACGTACCAAAAAAAGTGGCTTTGATAGGCCTGGACTGTGCATTACCCCATCTGATTGAGAAACATATCAAGGAAGGATACCTTCCCACTTTCAAGAAACTGATTGAAGGCGGTGTCATCGCCGACAATTGCCTGGTGCCTTACCCGACCGTGACGCCTCCCAACTGGGCATCCATCGCCACCGGCGCCTGGCCGGGCACACATGGCATAACCGATTTCCATGTGCACAAGAAGGGGACCACTCCGACAAACGCCAACATCGTACAGGCATTCAGCAGCGAGCGTTGCAAGGCGGAATACCTCTGGGATGCGGCCGACGGGGCAGGTAAGAAGTGCATTGTGTTGAACTACCCTGGTTCATGGCCCTCCAAAATGAAGAACGGCATTATGGTTGGCGGCAGCGGACTCTCAGTAGGCGAGAACCGTGACGGTATACCAGGTTTGAGTTCCAGTGTCAAAGGCTGCCTTGATCAATTGATTACCACGGGTATCTACCCGAGGGCCGTGAAGGGCGCTTTTAAACCCGCCACAGGTTGGAAAAACCTGCCTGCGAAGGAAAAAGACCCTCTGGAAATAGAGGCCGGCCTGGTCATGGTGGGCGCTCACACGGATTTGATACAGCCTGTATGGCATTTGCTGGCGCGCCAGTCAGGCGGCGACGGTTACGATCGCGTCTCTTTATCGCCGACTAAAGATTTTAAAGATGCCTTCTGCACGCTGTCGGTGGGCGAGTGGAGCGCCAATATAACGACAAAGCTGAAGCTGAATAATGGCACAGAGCAGGAGGCAGATTTCCGCTGCAAGCTGCTGGAGCTCTCCGATGAGGCCGATGAGCTGCGCTTCTATATATCGCAAATCGGGTTCAAATCGGGATGGAGCAGCCCCCCCGAGATCGCCGCCCAGCTGGAAACTAAGGACGGTTACACTTTAAACGCCGGAGGCATACTCGGATTTGTGCTCGAATGGTACGACCTGGACACATTCCTGGAGATCAACGAATACTATACGAAGTGGCTGGCCAATGCCGCGAGCACATTATTGAGCAATAATGAGTGGGACCTCTTTTTCATGCACGCCCATTCGCCGGACTGGGCATACCACCTGATACTGACAGAGATGGACCCCGATCTGAATAAGGATGAGGCTAAGAGGAAGGCAGCCTGGGATGCGCATCTGAAGATATACGAAGCGCAGGACAGGATGCTGGCGCAGATAATGCAGGCCTGCAGCAAGGAGACGCTGTTCATACTTGTTTCGGACCACGGTGCTGTTGCCGATGGCGTCATCTTCGACCCGTTTAAACCGCTGACAGCAGCGGGCCTGACGGTACTTGAAGAGAACCAGGTGGACAACTTGAGCATACCGGTAACCAGCACGACCCGATTCCAGGGAGAAATCCAGACCTTCAGGGCGATTGCACAGCAACCTAATATCAGTAAATCAAAGTGCTTCCCCCAACGGGAATTGTATGTTTACATCAACCTCAAGGGACGCGATCCTGAAGGCATTGTGGACCCCAAGGATTACAAGGAAGTGCAGCAGCAGATCATCGATGCGTTACTTACATATGTCGACCCGAAGACGGGCAAACGCCCGGTGTCCCTTGCCCTGTCCAAGCAGGACGCCCGGATCATGGGTTTATATGGGGACTGGGTCGGCGATGTGATCTACGCCGTATATCCCTGGGTGGCCGGCCAGCATGGCAATATACTGCCTACTGCAGAGTGGGGTATCGGTTCACTCAAAGGTTTGTTGACCTTTACCGGGCCCGGCATCAAGAAAGGCTACCGAATGGAGCGGACCTGCAACTTGATCGACATAGTGCCGACCATCTGCTACCTGATGGACCTGCCGTTGCCTTCGACAACCGAGGGCGCCGTGCTCTACCAGGCTTTCAAGAACCCCAATTTCAAACCGGATGAGATTACCAAGCTGAAAGAGGGGTTAGTCAGGATGGAGTTAGCGCTGCAACGCACCCAGCGCCAGCCCTGGGATAAAAAAGATGACGCCCCGTAGGATCATAAGAGGAATGGCACATGACAATCGTTGAAATCAACACATTGAACAAAATCTGAGAAAGCAATCAGCTTTACAGATAGGCATAGGAAACACAATTAAGGAGGAACAATATGGCAAACGTACCAAAGAAAGTAGCGGTAATCGGGTTGGATTGCGCGTTACCCCGCCTGATCGAAAAACATATCGCGGACGGCCATCTGCCCACCTTCAAAAAGCTCATCGATGGCGGTGTGATAGCGGAAAACTGCCTTGTCCCCTACCCGACCGTGACACCGCCCAACTGGGCATCCATCGCCACGGGCGCCTGGCCGGGAACGCACGGTATAACTGATTTCCACTATCACAAGCCGGGGACAACACCGGTCAACACCAATTGTATCCAGGCCTTTGACAGCCAGCTTTGCGAGGCGGAGTACCTGTGGGATACAGCAGACAAGGCCGGCAAGAAATGTATCGTCCTCAACTACCCGGGTTCCTGGCCTTCCAAAATGAAGAACGGCATCGTGGTTGGTGGTAGGGGACTGGCCCTGGGCGAGCATCGCGGTGGTATGCCGGCTATGTTTAATCGCGCCAGGTTAAGCAATGATATGCTTATCACAACCGGCTTTTTCCCCCGGGGGATAAAGGGCAAGTTTTCCGAGGCCAAGGGCTGGAAAAACCTGCCTAAAAAAGAGAACGAACCGCTTGAGCTCTAGGCCAAAATGGAATTCCGTGATGCAGAAACTCCCATTGCTCCGACCACGTGGTACGTGCTTGCACGCCAGTCTGGTGATAACGGCTACGACAGGGCGATGCTGTCGCCGGCCAGGGATTTCAACGAAGCCTTCTGCACCCTGGCGGTCGGGGAATGGAGCCCGGTAATCAATGTAAAACTCAAGATGGCTGATGGCAAGGAGGAGGAAGGTTTCTTCCGATGCAAGCTGATAGAGCTGAGCGACGATGCCGAGGACTTCAGGCTATACATCAGCTCGATCGGCCCCAGGACCGGGATAAGCAACCCGCCTGAAATCATGGCTGAGCTTGTTTCTGCCGAGGGAATCAACGGAAATTCCGGAGGTATCATAGGATACGCTCTGGAATGGTATGATCTGAACACCTTCGTGGAGATCAACGAATTCTACTCCCAGTACATGGCTGATTGCGCGTGTGCCCTGATGACCAAGCATGAATGGGACCTGTTCTTCATGCACGCGCATGCACCTGACTGGGCCTACCACATGATACTGACCGAGATGGACCCCGACCTGAACAAAGACAAAGACAAGCTTAAGGCGGCCTGGGACGCGCACCTGAGGATATACCAGGCACAGGACAAGATGCTGGCACAGATATTAGGGGTGCTGGACAAGGATACCCTGGTCATCACTGTGTCCGACCACGGCGCGGTACCGGATGGCCCCGCTATAGATCCTTACAAGATGCTGGGACCGGCCGGGCTGACAGTGCTATCTGAGAAGCAGATCGATTTCGCCAACGTGGGAGACATAAAGGGAAGAGCACAGGGTTTGATAGAGGAGTTCAAGGTAGCCTTCCAGACACCCGACGTTAATAAATCCAAATGTTTTCCCCAGCGTGCCATATATATCTACGTAAACCTCAAGGGACGCGACCCCGAGGGCATCGTGGACCCCAAGGATTACAAAGCAGTGCAGCAGCAGATCATAGATGCGCTGCTGACCTATGTGGACCCGGAGACGGGCAAGCGCCCGGTGTCGCTGGCGCTGACCAAGCAGGACGCGCGCATACTGGGACTTTACGGTGATCATGTGGGCGACGTGGTGTATGCGGTTTACCCCTGGTTTTCCGGACAACATGCCAACATCCTGCCCGCGGCTGAATGGGGCGTGGGCAATCTGAAGGCGCTGCTGACCTTTACCGGCCCGGGCATCAAGAAGAGCTACCGGCTGCAGCGGACCTGCAACCTGATCGATATAGTTCCGACCATCTGCTACCTGATGGATTTGCCTGTACCTTCCACGGTCGATGGTGCGGTACTTTACCAATTGTTTAAAAATCCCGACTTCAAATCCGACGAGATAGGCAAGCTGAGGGCAGGCCTGGCCAGGATGGAGACGGCGCTGCAGCGCGGCGAACGTCAGCCCTGGGACAAGCATGAATGTGCCTGAAGAATTGAGATAAAGGGCGGTATGGCCGGAAAAGCCGCACCGCTGACAAAGGAGGAGCAATGGAACTGACAGATTGTGTCGTCGAATACCGCAGGGATGGCAGCGACGGCCATCTCTTCACTATGACGCCGGATGGTGTGCCTGTGTTCCAGGTGAGCAACAAGGACCTGTCGCCTGAAAGCCGCAAGCATTGGGCCAACCGGATATTAAATGCGGCTGCCCTTTGCTGTGTGGCTACCACGTTGGCATCGGATTTGATCAAACGCGGCGCTGATGTACGGTCACTAACCGGCCGTTCCGCCTCAAAAAAGGAGAAGGACTCGGTCTTGCGCACGCGGATTAATGAGATACAGGTGGAGATAGAGGTGGACATCGGGGACGCCGACCAGTCGATTTTAGACGAATGCCTGGAGATCGTCAGCCGCGATACGCTGGCCATGTACTCGCTGCGCGAGGGTATAGATGTCGAGGCCAGCATCAAGCGGGTGAAGTGAGATATGATGGCCAAGCTCGCTGATCCCAACCGGCGCGAGGATATATTGCAGGCCGCGCGTGAAGTGTTCAAGCAAAACGGCTATGCCAGGGCGCATGTGGCAGAGATCGCCCAGCTTGCCGGGGTTGCCAAGGGGACGGTGTACCTTTACTTTGCCTCCAAGCAGGCCATGCTGGACGCCCTTTGCGACAGTTACCAGGAGATGGTGGCTGATGCTCTGCTTCAAGCCATGCAAAATCCTGACGCGCGCACAACTATAAAAGAAGCAGTGCATGCCGTGTTGGCCGTAGCTTCCAGGGAGCGGGATTTATTGGAACTGCTTGATCTGCGCCTGGGATTGGCTGCCGGCGGTGCGGCTATTGAGAATCCCAGGGGACAGAAAATATTGCGGCGTTTTTTCCGCGAGCGGGTTGCTAACGGTGACATGCGGGATTACGAACCGGTAATCGCATCGGAGTTGACCGGGGGATTCGTCCAGTGGATAGCCAAATTGTGCCTGCTGTGGCGGCACCTTGACATATCTCGGTATGAGGATACCGCTGTACGTATGCTGCAGGAAGCGTTACTGAACAAGAATAATACCAAGGGAGGTTAAATAATGAGAACACTGGAAGAATACAGGAAGGCGGGCAAAAGTGTATACGACAAATTGCACCTGGCCACCTATCCCATCGGTATCAAGTATATCAAGAGCGAGGCAGAGATACCCGAAGGAAGCGTCAGGCCCAGCGCGATGGGACAGCAGGCCAGCCTGTGCCAGGCGCTGACGTATGCCAGGAGGTTCGGTTTCTCGATCGCCATGACGGGCAAGGACTGTTTCTGCACCGCTGCCACAGCCTGGCATATGTGGGAAGAAGCCACCCCCGATGAGATCATTCATAGCCAGATACTGCAGGGCTGGCATAAGGACCTGGAGGCCGAAACCGGCGTCTGGAACCTTTATATTAAACGCTGGGGTAAAGACTACCCGGAGAAAATGAAAGGTTATATCGGTTTTGTATGTGCGCCGCTGCACGATGCCAAATTGATACCCGATACAGTCACAGTCTATGGCAACAGCCTTAATATGATGCACCTTATCCATGCCATGGTATACGACGGCAAAGATTTCCCGTCATCAGATTTCTCGGGATTCGGAGAGTCCTGCCAGAAGGGAGGGTTTGTTCCATGGATCACAGGCGTCCCGCAGATCGTGATACCCGGATTCGGTGACCATTCTGTGGCTGCTGCTCATGAAACTGAGATCGCTATAGGCATGCCGGCGGAGAAGATATTTAAGGTCGATGAAAACCTCTTCCTCACCGGGGGCCACATGAATGTCGGGCAACCTCCGCACACCATGATGGCCATGAGCCTGACTGAAGGCATAACACCGGGTTGGCCATACCTGCGGGAAAGGTTCGAAGAACATAAAAAGAACAAAGGCAAATAGTAGCCTCGCAGATCGTGTCAGGATCAGATTGAGGTCAGGAAAAGATGAACAGATTGCATAACAATTTCAGCGGCATACCGTTAGTACTATTGCTGGCCCTGGTTTTATTGCAGGGCGCCGGCTGCTCTTCCCGGGAGCAGCTACCTTCGCAGGAGATCAGGAATGTGGGCGTAATTGAGACCATAACGCAGCATTGCCGGGATGATATCGGACCGCCGCGCGTCGAGCAAGTGTCCGAGCATGTTTGGGTGGCCATCGGCTATGACCTGGCCAACACGGAGCTGATCCATACGGAGGAAGGTAACGTTATCGTCGATACGTCCCAGTGCCCGGCGGCCGCACGCGCGATAAAGAAAGCCTTTGCCGAAAGTGCGCCTCCCGGGCCGGTCAGGGCTATTATATATACGCATACCCATATTGACCATGTCGGCGGGACGAGCGCATGGATGGAGCCCGGCACGCGCATATGGGCCGAGGAAAACTTCGTCGGCAATTTCGTGAAGCAATACGGCACCTTCATGCAGGCGGAGAAGGCGCGCGGCTACAGGCAATTCGGATACCATTTGTCACGCGAGGACCTTCCGTGCTCTGCCATCGGGCCTGTGCTGAAATCCTATACACTTGAAGAACTGGCCGAGACAGGCACGATTATGCCCACCGACACTTTCGCGGGCATGAAGCCGCTGGAGATCGGTGGCCTGACAATAGAACTCCACACTGCGCCCGGCGAGACGGATGATACCCTCTTCGTCTGGATACCTGCAGACAATACACTTCTGTGTGCCGATGACTATTACAGTGCTTTCCCCAACCTCTATACCATACGCGGGAGCCGCCCGCGCCCGACCGACGGGTGGATAAACAGCCTGGACGATATGCGGCGGCTGCAGCCGGAGCATCTCGTTCCCTCGCATACCAGCGTTGTCAATGGCAGTACGCGGATCGAAGAGATACTGACCAACTACCGGGATGCCATACAGTGGGTACGGGACGAAGTGATCAGGCGCGCCAACGCAGGCCAGGATATCGATACGATAGCTGAAAATATCAAACTGCCGCCCCAGCTTGCGCAACTGCCGTACCTCTGGGAGGGGTATGGCCAGGTGAGCTGGTCGGCGCGGGCGATATACACAAATAACGAGGGCTGGTTTGACGGTAGGGCGGACAAGCTATATCCGCTGAATCATGATGAGTTGGCCAGGCGTGAGGTGGAGCTGATGGGCGGGCCCGAAAAATTGGCCGGGCTGGCCGGCAAAGCCGTGGCGGATGGCGATCCTCAGTGGGCGGTACATCTCCTGGCCAAATTGAAAGACAGCGGCCTGGCCTCGGGTGATACCGCTGCGAATCTTGATAGCCTGCTGGCCACGGCCTACCGGCAGATTGCTGATAATACCTCCAATACCAATGGCAGGGCTTATTTACTGGAATCGGCCCTCGAACTGGATAAAGCTCGACCGCCGGATTTTCCGGGGAAAATCGATCCCGGCCTGGTGGCAGGGTTGCCCGTTGACCTGATATTTACCAATTTGCAGCCGAGGCTTATCCCCGACAAAGCCAGGGGCGTATATGAATCCGTATGCTTTATATTCCCGGACGTGAGCAGGCAGTTTACTGTCACTGTCCGCAATGGCGTAGCGGAGATTGCGGAGGGACAGCCGCTGCCCGGCACCCCGGCGCCTGTGGCAGTTGTTACAACAGATTCGCTCACGTACAAGATGATGGCGCTGAAATTAGCTGATACTGCTGCCATGGTGCAGCAGGGAAAGATAAACCTGGAAGGGAGCTGGCCGGCATTCCTGATATTCATGGGCCGCTTCCAAACCTGACCGGTTGGATTACAGCGGAGACGAAGCAATGCAGAGTAATGAAGAGAAAATCAAGGATTTTGCCAGGAAAGCCGGTATAGGGTTGGTTGGTATAGCGGGAGAGGGCCGGTTCGACGGCCCGCCATCTCTCGACCCCACATATACATTGAAGGGCGCCAGGGCGATCGTCTCCATGGCACTGCCGATGAACGTACCTGCCATCTACGATTTCCTATCCAAGAAATCCCGTGGGCCTCACAACCTGGAACAGTTGAAATCGTGCCAGCGCATGCACCGCATTTCAAAGGAGCTTGCCGATTATATTGTCGAATTGGGATACAAGGCTTTGCCCGTTCCCCCGAATAACACCTACAGACGCTCCCCTGACCCGTTTACCCCGCAGCCAAGTTTTTCTCACCGCTTCGGCGCCGTGGTGGCGGGCCTGGGCACATTTGGCCTATCCGGCAACGTAGTTACCAGGCAATATGGAGCTGCCGTATATTTGGGCACAGTTATCACCGATGCGCCGCTAAAATCCGACCCCATATTGCCTGCTCGTGACACCATGGATAACCGTTGCCGCACCTGCAAGCTCTGCGATAAGTCCTGCACACTGCGGATGTTTCGTGATGATGAAGAAGAGTACCTGCTGATAAATGGCGAATTGCACGCGCGCGGCAAGCGCGACAACCTGGACCTGTGCAACATGCCCTGTTTCGGTTTGCATGGTATCTCGTCCGATAAAAAATGGACCAACTGGGGCCGGCACTGGATACGTGAATATTCGGACCATCGGCCTGATCCTGAAAATCGGACCTCGATAAGGATGATGATGATGAGGGAAGGCCCAAGGTCAGGGGATGGCGGGCCGCGATACGATGTTATACGCCGCGGCAATTCCATTCTCTACCCAAGGCAAAGCGTTGAGGACATGATACCTGATTATGAAAGCTTGCCCGGCAGTGAGGAAGAGATCAGCAGGCTGCTGGTCACTGCCCATGAGCACATGGGAGTAACCGGGCTGAAAGACCCCTACGTGCTCACCTGTGGCCAGTGTTCACTCGTGTGTGGGCCGGATTTCGACGAGACGAAAAAACGATATGACATGCTGATAGCCAGCGGGTACGTAGTCCCAGGGGTTGATAGCAGGATGGTGCGCGTGAATACTTATGAAAGGGCGCGGGAATTGAAGTCAAGATACCATGTTACGGTCAGCCGTCGAGAAAGGCTGAAGAACAGCGGTGGCACATTCTGGTTGAAGAACTATTTTGGATTTGAGCCTAAGGGAGTATGGCAGAACTGGCTTTACCTGCGTAAGGCTAAAAAAGCCTGCGCCGAAGCTGGCCTGGCCGATAAAGAAGCAAAGGCGCCCACGCTCTTCCTTGGTGTCCTGGGGCGCAGTCACAGGAAAAAGGGACAGAAATGAAAAATAACATGCAGAGAAATAAGTTATTTAATAATAAAGGAGATGAGTAAATGGCAAATGTTCCTAAAAAGGTAGCGGTTATCGGCTTCGATTGCGCTGAGCCTCACTTGATCAAAAAACACATTGCGGAGGGCCACCTGCCCAATTTCAAGAAGCTTTTCGAGGGAGGTGTGCTGGCTGCAAATTGCCTCTCACCTTATCCCACCATTACGCCGCCCAACTGGGCCAGCATAGCTACGGGCGCGTGGCCCGGCACCCACAAGGTCACCGATTTCCACCTGCAAAGGGAGGGAACGTCGCCGGTCAATGCCAACATTTTCGAAGCTTTTTCCAGCGAGAATTGTAAAGCGGAGTTTGTCTGGGACAAGCTTGACGCGGCCGGCCTGAAATGCATCGTCTGCAATTACCCCGGTGCATGGCCCTCCAAAATGAAAAATGGCATTATGGTCATGGGCGCAGGTCTTTCCATAGGCGAGATGCGTAATGGGCATGCCGGGCTTGAATCAAGCTTGCCGCTGGGGATGGACCAGGTCGTCTCGAACGGTATTTATCCGAATGCCACCAGGGTTGAACTGGAAGATGCCGATGATTGGAAGAACCTGCCGGCAGGCAGTAAGGAGCCGCTTGGCGCCAAGTTCGAAGTGATGTTCAGGATGAGTATTGAACAGATGGCGCCCCTGTCGTGGTATGTGCTTGTGACGCAGAGCGCCGGCAAGGGCTATGACAGGCTTACCGTCTCCCCGACCAAGGATTACAATGACGCTCTTTTTACCGTAGGCAAAGGCGAGTGGAGCAAAAAGATTTATTACAAGTTCAAGACGCAGGACGGCAGGGAGATCGAGGCATCTTCCAGAAGCAAGTTGTTGCAGCTGACCGGGGACGCTGAAGATTTCGTGCTGCTGATGAGCGCCTTTTTCCCGGTCGAGGGCTGGACGAACCCGCCCGAGATTGCCAGGGAACTCACCAGTGAAGAAGGTTACCCCGCCTTTTCGGGCGGCCTTATCGGGTACACCATGAACTTTTACGAGATGGACACTTACGCCGAGATCTCCGGGATGCATGACCTGCACCTGGGTGATGTGGCGACCAAGCTATTGACCAAATATCCCTGGGACCTCTTCTATATGCATAGCCACCCGATAGACTGGGTATATCACTCCATACTTACAGAAATGGACGAGAACACCTGCACCAGCAAGGAGTTAAATAAGAATGCCTGGGAGATGCACCTGAAGGTCCTGCAGAGCCAGGATAGGATGCTGGGCAGGATCGTTGAGGCCGCAGGCGAAGACACGCTTTTTGTGGTGGTCTCGGACCATGGTGCCGTGGCCGATGGCTCGGTATTCAACCCATACATACCCCTAATCCAGAACGGATTGTGCGCAATGGAAGGACAGGGCGACGATAGGGACATTTCCACGGTTGAAGAACATGCCAGGCAGATCGAAACCATGTTCAAATCCCTGACGGGTGACCGTCTGCCCAGGGAAATACTCGAATTGGGTACATCCGGCATGTATAACCCGGACATTAAGCGGTCCAAGGCCTTCCCTCAACGCACTATTTACGTTTACGTAAACCTCAAGGGCCGCGACCCCGGAGGCATTGTAGAACCTGCCGACTATGAGAAAGTGCAGCAGCAGATAATAGATGCGCTCTATTCTTACGTTGATCCTGCAACCGGCAGGCGCCCGGTCGCGCTGGCGCTCACCAATAAGGATGCCAGGATACTCGGGCTGCATGGTGACAGGGTCGGCGATGTGGTCTATGCAGTCTACCCGGAGTTTGGCGGCCAGCATGGCCCGCACCTTCAGACAGCGGAATGGGGCATAGGCAAGCTCAGGGCGCTGCTGTCGTTTTATGGGCCAGGCATCAAGAAGGGCCACTTGCTTGAGAGGACCAGCGGGTTGACAGATGTGGTCCCCACCCTCTGTCACCTGATGAGCTGGCCGGTGCCGGCAGATACCGAGGGCAATATACTCTTCCAGGCGCTGGAAAATCCTAACCTGGCGGCCGATCGTGTGAAGAACCTGAAAGAGTCACTGGTCAAGATGGAAGAGGTGCTTACCCAGGGACAGGGACATTAGTTTGAACAGTGGTGTGCGGCCGCTTGAGCGGCCGCACACCACGTTTATGAGGGCGCCGGCAGCCCAGCGACGGGGACTTAATTGAACGATTTGGTTACTAAGGGGGAAAATATGCAGGCGAAAACATATCAAGTGGGCAGGGGTGCTGCGATCACCATCCTCATCGTGCTTTCACTATTACAACTGTCGGATTGGGCCAACCGCTCCATACTGGCTATATCGCTCCAGGCCATCAAGAGCTCTTTCAACCTGACCGACGCCCAGGCGGGAATGCTGCCATCACTGCTACAGATAGGCGTCGCCGTTTTCCTCATCCCCACCGCGGTGCTGGCTGACAGGTTCGCGCGACGCAAAGTTATAATGGCGATGTCGCTTATCTGGAGCGTCTTCACTATCGCAACAGGTCTCGCTGTTCAGACGTGGCATCTTTTCGCGGCAAGGTTTATGGTGGGGACAGGTGAAGCCGGCTATCAACCGGCCGGGCAAACCTGGCTCGGGCTTACTTTTCCCAAGCAGATAAGGACACGGATAATGGCCTTATTTATGATGTGCATGCCCTTAGGTGTGGCGCTGGGCCTATTTGCGGGAGGCGCCCTGCTGAACGCCACCCATGATTGGCGCACGGCCTTTTTAATCTTCGGCATCCCCGGCATTATCCTGGCAATTATTGTGCTCTTCCTGCCGGATTACAAGGCTGAGAAACAGCAGGGGGAGGGTGTACTGAGCAAAGCATATTTCAGGCGGTGGGGTGCACTATTTAAGATCAGGTCCTACTGGCTTTTCGTTATCACCACAACCTTCCTGTATTTTTTAATATTTGCCGTACAGGCGTGGGCACCGACCCTGATCATGCGTTCCTATAACATGGATCCTCTGGCTGTTGGTATGGCCATGGGTGCACTGGGCCTTTTAAACCTCCTGGCCCCTTTAGGCGGGGTCATTGCTGACCGCTGGCAGATGCGCAATAAAGTCGGAAGGCCCCTCTTTTTAATTCTGGCCACGTTTTTTGGGCTGTTGGCCGGTCTTATCTCCATCCTCATGGTAGGTAAGATATCGTTTCAGGATTGGCTGCCTGCCTACATAATATTTGCGCTGTTAATGGCATTTATGGCTCCCGTAATGAATGTGCTGGTGCATGATGTGATACCGGTGCCGGTGCGTGCCGTTGCGATCGGCATCATGCTGACGGTAGCACAATTGGGGGGCGGCGTACTGGGCCCGGTCTTTGTAGGAATGGTATCGGATGCTACAGGCGGTGGGGCACAGGGGATAGTTAACGGGTTATTATGGACCATACCCGTGGCCGCGTTATCCATAGTAACGACATTGCTGATGACAAAATATTATGCCGCGGACAGCGCCAGGATCAGCGATGTAGTCCTGGCTGAAAAATGATAATAGCCAACAGTCAATGCTTGCGCTTTTATGAGTAAAACAAAAGGAGAACACGCATGAGAAGAAAGAAAATGATGGTTATTGGGATTATTATAGTCATTGTTATAGTGGTCGCAGCGCTGGCCACTGTAATTTTTTCCAAGCCGATACTGACGGCACTGGCAACCAATATGATAAAGCAGCGGTTTATCAGCCAGTCCGAGAAGTGGGATGACGGGTTGTATGCCGGTCTGGCGGGTACCGCAGGGCCTTTTCCCGACATTAAACGGGCCGGTCCCTGCATAGTCGTAAAGGCCGGCGACCACCTGTATATTGTGGATGCTGGACAGGGGGCTGCCAGGAATGTTGCATTGATGGGCTTTCTAATGGGCAAAGTGGACGCGGTCCTGCTTACGCATTTTCATTCCGACCACATCGCCGACCTGGGTGAGATAATGATGCAGCGCTGGGTGGGTGGCTCAAATACTAAGCCATTAGACGTCATCGGTCCCACCGGAGTCGAAACCGTGGTTGAGGGATTTAACCGGGCCTACAGCCTTGATGACGGATATCGTGTGGCGCATCATGGCGCCGCGACAGTCCCACCGTCCGGCGCGGGAGGCACGGCCCGGCCGTTCAGCTTATCTGCCGACGAAGACGCAGCGGTTGTTGTTATAGATGACGGGGGACTTAAGGTCACGGCCTTCAAAGTCAATCATGCCCCGGTGTCACCTGCGGTGGGCTACCGCTTTGACTATAAGGGCAGGTCACTGGTTATCAGCGGAGATACAATTCCGTGCGAATCTTTGACAAAACAATCACAGGGCGCAGACATCCTTTTTCAGTCTGCATTGCAGCCGTCTATGGTCAAGCTGATACATGACCAGGCGGGATTATCATCCATTCCATCGCTTGCCAAGATTACTGCGGACATTCCCAGTTATCATTCGTCCCCGGAAGGCGCCGCTAAAACCGCCAGCGAGGCCGGCGTCAAACAATTGGTCCTGTACCATATCACTCCGCCGATACCTCACCCGCTGCTGAATAATATGTACCTCGGCGATGCAGGCAAATACTATAAAGGACCTATCACTATCGGCGAGGACGGCATGCTTTTCAGCCTCCCGGCAAATAATGATAAGATATCGGTCAGCAACCTGTTAAAATGAAGCAGGCAAAACGGAATAATCTTAGCAAGGGGGGTATGAAGAAAAATGATAAGGTCAATCTTGAGCGGTAGTGCAGCGCGTTCCCTGGTTGCGGTGGTACTGGCAGCCTCATTTATCATGTGTATGCCTGTAAGTGGTGTCAATGCCGATGCGCCTGCCCAGCCAACTGCGAAATACCTGGTGCTCATCTCCAGCGATTCCTGCCGGCCCGATTACCTGGCCCTTGCCCCGACGCCGAATATCGATAAGCTGAAGGCGGCCGGCACTTATTACAGCAATTCCTGGGTAGGGCAGGTCAGCAACGATACGCCTCCCGGGCACGCTACCATATCCACCGGGTCGTTCGGTAAAAATACGCACATCATCAGCTTCAACTGGAGGGACAGCCGGGTCCTGCCCGCCGACTGGGAGTTCAAGCTTGCCATCACCAAAAAGGTGCTCGAATTCATCAGGTTTACCGGCTGGGATGCCCTGGGGCTCTGGTACCAGCAGAACATGGTGCGCAAAACCATAGAGGGTAACTTTATCACCAATTACGATAATGTTGTGTCAGGATTTTTTAACAGCTATATCAAGGAATCCGGTGTTACCAGCATCGGTTCACTGTATAAAAAGGCCTACCCCGGGGCCGGTGTAGCGGCCATCAGTTGTGACAAGTGGTATGCCTGCGCAGGCCTGGCGGCCGACAGCGCCGACTATACGGTGTTTGCCGAGGCTAAAGGCGTGCCGCCCATAGGTTACAACAATATCTCCCATCTCAAGCCGGCCGGCATCAACGGCACAAAGCAGCCGGATTATATTATGAACGATCCATCCTTTATCAGGGAAGTTAAGGATGAACGTGATACCGACACCTGGGCGGCCGATGTGGCCCTGGCGATGATTGAGAAGGACGCACCGCAGGTGCTGCTGATCAACCTGCCGGCCACCGACGATGCCGGGCACGCCACCGGCGGCATCAACGCCCCGGCGAGGATGGCGGAGGTCATAGCCAATGCCGATAAGCAGGTCGGGCGCATTATGGAAGCCTACCAGAAGGCGGGCAGGTACGATGAAACCATCTGGGTGATCACCTCCGACCACGCTATGACCCCCTTTGCGCAGACCATTGAGCAGCCGGTC